>CAZQDW010000006.1:8045-20932 GCA_964592315.1 uncultured Candidatus Bathyarchaeia archaeon | reverse complement strand
TATTCCGAGAGACGGTTCGAGAAGCTGGGTTGAACATCTACCTATTTGAGATGGCCAACATCCGGGATCAGTGCTCCTGGGTGCACATGCATGAGCCGGATGCGGCTACAGAAAAAGCGAAGGACCTGGTTAGGTCGATTGTGGCGAAAGCCCGCTTGCTGAGACCGCTACCCAAGCCACTAATCAATGTTGTGCCGTCTGGCCTCGTCATCGGCGGCGGTCTGTCCGGAATGACTGCTGCGTTGGAACTGGCTAAGCAAGGCTTCGACGTGCATCTAGTGGAGAAGGAGAAGGAACTTGGAGGACACCTGCGGACAATCCATTACTTGCTTGGGTCTGAGGACCCTCAAGAAAAGCTGAGGAACATCGTCAAAGAAATTATGGAAAACGAGAGGATCCACGTTTACTTGAACGCGGAAGTTGCTGAAATAGCCGGATACGTTGGAAACTTCAAGACAGCGCTTAATCACAACGGAGAGAAAAAGGAGATCGAGCACGGCGTCGTTATCGTCGCCACCGGCGCCATAGAGTACAAGCCGACCGAGTATCTGTACGGCGCAGATGAGAGAGTGATTACGCAACATGAGCTGGAGGAATGCCTTGTCAACAGTAAGTTCCATGGAAAGACAGTTGCCATGATCCAGTGTGTAGGCTCAAGAAATAACGGTGATCATCCGAACTGTTCCCGAATTTGCTGCGCTCAAGCAGTCAAGAACGCGTTGAAGATTAAGGAGCTAAGTCCAGAAACGGATGTCTACGTCCTATACAAGGACATTCGAACCTACGGATTCAAAGAGGACCAGTATCGTGAGGCCGCATCAAAAGGGGTCCTATTCATACGTTACGATGACAAAAAGAAACCTAAGGTCACTCAGGAAAATGGCAAAATCCACGTCGTAGTTTGGGAACCTGTGGTAAAAGCTTGGATCCCCATCGAACCAGATCTTCTGGTCTTAAGCGCAGCCACCATCCCAAACCCTGATAACGAGCGTTTGGCAAAAATGTTGAAGGTTCCGCTCACCAAAGAAGGTTTCTTCCTAGAAGCACACATGAAGCTTCGACCCGTAGACTTCGCCACCGAAGGCGTATTCCTCTGCGGATTGGCGCACTCGCCGAAGTTCATTGAAGAAAGCATCTCGCAGGCATGTGGAGCTGCAGCCAGAGCCGTCACCATCCTGTCTAAGAAAGCCCTAGAGGTCGAAGGAGCCATAGCGAACGTAGATGAGGACCTCTGCAGTGGATGCCGAA
Organism: uncultured Candidatus Bathyarchaeia archaeon; assembly: GCA_964592315.1. Lineage (GTDB taxonomy): Archaea > Thermoproteota > Bathyarchaeia > Bathyarchaeales > WAQA01 > CAZQDW01. Next base: position 19,684 of record CAZQDW010000006.1, on the reverse strand, counting down.
TCTGCGAGTCCGTTTGTGAGTACGGCGCTGTCGAAATGAGGGAGAAGGAAGGAAAGTTGAGGGCCCACGTTCTCGAAGCCCTGTGCAAGGGTTGTGGTGTATGCGGTTCCTCTTGCCCCACTGGATCAATATCTATGCTTCACTTCACAGACGATCAGATTCTCGCCCAGGTTAGGGCAGCATTAAAGGAGGAAGCGAAATATGACTGAGTTCGAGCCGAAAATCGTGGGTTTCCTATGCAACTGGTGCTCTTACGCTGGCGCTGACCTAGCGGGTGTCAGCAGAATTCAATATCCGCCAACCCTTCGAATCGTGAGGCTAATGTGCTCGGGTCGGGTCGACCCGATTTTCATCATCGAAGCTTTCAAGAGCGGAGCAGACGGAGTTCTTGTGGCCGGGTGCCATCCCGGTGACTGCCACTACCTCGCCGGCAACTACAAAGCCGAACGAAGAGTGGCTCTGCTGAAAAGGCTGTTAGACCAGTTCGGCATTGAGCCAGAGCGCCTCAAGCTGAAGTGGGTGTCCGCTTCCGAAGGAGACCGATTCGCAACAGTGATCAAGGAAATGACCGAGGAAATCAGGAAACTCGGTCCAACCCCACTGAAGATTGGAGGTGCAAATCCGTGACAGAAAAGGGAGAAACCCAAGAGAAGGAGCTTGAACCGAGAATGGTTCTGAAGCTCGCTGACATGGATCCGCGCTTCAAGCATGAAATCAGCAAAATTCCTGGAGCCGAAAAGATTATGCTCTGTTTCCAATGTGGCACCTGCACTGCAGACTGCCCAATCGCCCGGTTCAGCGACTCCTATAGGCCTAGGCGAATCTTGCGGATGACCCAGCTGGGATTGAAAGAGGGAGTTCTCTCCAGCGACGTGATCTGGCTGTGCGCGGCATGCTTCACTTGCGTCGATCACTGTCCACAAGATGTAGAAATTGCCAGCGTGCTTAGGGCACTTCGAAACCTCGCGGTGAAGGAGGGCTACTTACCTCCTGTCTATAGGGAGCTGGCCTCTAACGTTCTTCAAACTGGACTCGCATACAAGATTCCTGAATTACGACTTAGAAGAAGAGAAGAGACCGGGTTGCCCCCATTACCCAAAGCCAACCTGGAGGATGTAAACAAACTGGCTGATGCCACGGGTCTCTTAAAGTTGATTCAGGCAAGGAGGAGTTAGAATGGCGGACCTAGAGTATCTGCTTTTTCTAGGCTGTGTCATTCCTTACAGGGTCTCCGCTTACGAGATTTCGACCAGAAAGGTTGCTCAGAAGCTCGGCTTGAAACTTGTCGATATGCCGGAGTACAATTGTTGCGGCTTGCCTCTAGACCCCGTGAGCCACGATCTCATGCTCACATTGGCGGCCAGAAACCTATGTGTAGCGGAACGGAAGGGCTTAAACATCATGACCTTGTGTCCAGGGTGTGCTGGTACGCTACGCAAGGTCAACAAGATGCTCAAAGAAGATAAGAAGATCAGGGAGTTGGTCAACGGATACCTGACGACGACAGGTCTAAGATTCACCGGTAACATAGAAGTGAAACACCTTATGCAAGTGCTTTCCGAAGATGTGGGCTTAGAAAGAATCAAAGGTGTCGTTCAGAGACCGCTCAGTCAGTTGAAGGTAGCGGAACATAATGGATGCCACGTTCTGCGGCCAGTGAAATACATAGGCTTCGACAACCCTGAAAATCCGACGATACTGAAACGTCTGATAGAAGCCACAGGCACCAAATGCTTAGACTATTTGGACGAAACCGAGTGTTGCGGGGCCCCAATCATTGGTTTAAACGAAAAGATTCCGCTCCAACTGGCGAGAGACAAGGTCCGCCACATAAAGGATGCTGGAGCGCAGGCCATCATCACGATCTGTCCGTTTTGCCACATGATGTTCGACGCGAACCAATCCCGAATAGAACGAATGTTCAACGAAACTTTCGGCATCCCCGTACTTCATTACCCACAACTATTAGGGTTAGCGATGGGCCTCACCCCGGAGGAACTTGCCCTAAAGGAACTCAGAGTGGATGCTTCTAAAATTGTGAGCACTCTATGATCATAGAAATGCAGCAAAAAGGCTTTAAAAAGGTGGTTGTGTGGAGAAGCTGAAATTCGCATTTTACTGGACCGCCAGTTGCGGCGGCTGTGAGATTGCAGTCCTCGACATAAACGAGAAGATTCTCGATGTTGCAGCACTGGCTGACATCGTCTTTTGGCCAGTGGCCATAGACATCAAATACAGAGACGTAGAGGCGATGCCGGACAAATATATAGATGTCTGTTTCTTCAACGGTGCAATCAGAACTGAGGAGCAGGAACATCTTGCCAAACTTCTTAGGGAGAAATCTAAGGTTCTGGTGGCCTTCGGCTCATGCGCCTGTCAAGGCGGCATTCCCGGCCTTGCGAATATTGCTAGCAGAAAAGAGATCTTTGATAGGGCATACCTTCAGAGTCCCTCAACTTCTAATCCAAACGCTGCTACCCCGAAAGTCCTTGTCCAAGTTGAGGAAGGCCCGCTAACCCTCCCGGAGTTCTACGATACGGTAAGGACCTTAGACCAGACCGTTGAGGTGGACTATTACCTGCCAGGTTGCCCACCACCGGCCAACCAGGTGGCGAAGGCTGTGGAAGCCATCGTCAAGAATGAGTTACCCCCAAAGGGCTCGGTGATAGGCCCTTTGAAATCCGTTTGCGACGAATGCGAGAGGAAAAAGGAGGAAAAGAAGATATCCAAGATATACCGGGTGTATGAGATCATACCTGAGCCGAACAAATGCCTCTTAGAACAGGGAATAATCTGTATGGGGCCCGCAACTCGTGCAGGATGTGAAGCGCAATGCATCAGTGCAAATATGCCATGCACAGGATGTGGAGGCCCATGCCCAAACGAGATTGAGCAAGGGGCGGCCATGATAAGCGCCCTGTCGTCACTGATTGGAGTAGAGGAGGAAAAGGAAAAAACGTATGATGCCGAGAAGCTTATGAGCCAGATCAAAGATCCCCTTGGAACCTTTTACCGATATTCCTTGCCAGCTTCCGTTCTTCGCAGGAGGGTTATGAAGGAATGAGCGGACTCAAAACAATAACTATAGACCCCATTACCAGATTAGAGGGTCATGGAAAAATTTCCATCTTTCTGGATGAAGAGGGGAATGTGGAGAACGCCTACTTGCAAGTTCCAGAACTTAGAGGTTTTGAGAGGTTCTGCGAGGGAAGGAAGGCTGAGGATCTACCCCAGATAACCCCCAGAATCTGCGGTGTATGCCCAGTTGCCCACCACTTTGCCTCAACGAAGGCCTTAGACGCCGCATTTAATGTGGAGCCTTCACCAACAGCCAAAAAGCTCAGAGAGCTCATGTACAGCGGCTACTACATCTATGACCACACCCTTCACTTCTACTTCCTGGGAGGGCCGGATTTCGTTGTGGGTCCCGATGCTCCGCCCGGAGAAAGAAACATTCTCGGGGTGATACAGAGAGTGGGCTTAGACATCGCTAAAGAGGTCATTAAGCATAGAGCCTACGGACAGAAAATTACCGCCATTATCGGTGGGAAGGCAACTCACCCTGTGTGTGGACTACCTGGGGGCGTTTCTAAACCAATAACAGAGGAGGAGAGGCAAGAGATCGAAAAGATGGCGAAGTCTAGCCTAGAATTTGCGAAGTTCACTTTGAAGGTATTCGATGATGTAGTATTAAAGAATAAGAGATACGTTGACCTGATACTAAGCGACGCCTACACCTTGAAAACATACTACATGGGTTTGGTGGACCAAAACAACAGAGTCAACTTCTACGATGGCAAGGTGCGGGTGGTTGATCCAAAAGGTAGAGAGTTCGTAAAGTTTGGCCCTTCAGAATACTTGGATGTCGTAGAGGAACATGTTGAAGAGTGGACCTATGTCAAACTGCCTTACCTTAAAAAAGTCGGATGGAAGGGCTTGGTCGACGGACCGACCAGCGGCATCTACAGAGTTGGACCACTCGGAAGGCTCAACGCCTCAGACGGAATGGCAACACCCCTCGCGCAGCAAGAATACGAAAGGATGTACGAGACACTGGGCGGAAAACCTGTGCATTCAACCCTCGCCTTCCACTGGGCCAGACTGATAGAACTACTGTACGCGACTGAGAGAACCTTAGAGTTGAGCAGAGACGATGAGATAACGAGCCAAGACGTTCGAAACAAACCTGGATCGCCTGGCGAAGGCGTTGGAATAGTTGAGGCGGCCAGGGGCACTTTGATCCATCACTACAAGCTTGACCAAGATGGACTCGTGGAAAAAGTTAACCTCATCGTTGCTACCACGCATAATGCTCCAGCCATATGTATGTCAATACGCGACGCAGCTAAAGGTCTGATACACGGTGAGAACGTGAGTGACGGCGTACTGAACATGGTAGAGATGGCGTTCAGAGCATATGATCCATGCTTTGCATGTGCCACTCATTTTGCCATAGGTCAGATGCCACTCCAAGTGAAAATATTCGACAATAATAAGAGATTGCTAAAGACTTTGGAAAGGTGACTCCTACAGCCCCTCCTATTGGGCTCGCTCGCCAGAAGGCAGGGAATGTAAAAGGGCACCGACACAATATCAAACAAATATCTCCGAAACAACGGAGATTAATGTATGTCCTAACTCCGATCAAAAAACTAGTTAACACTTAGCTGGCCCGTGAAAAAGATCGTCGAGTCCTGAGGATTTCTCTCGTCCAGAACTGTAAACGCTTCCCTCCTGGGGCGGGAAGCTTTCGCCTAGTTTCCTGCCGTAGGGCACTTTAGCAGTCTGGGTTTTTGTCTCAGCATCTCTAAGTATTTTTCTTTGCCCATCCGATTTGCGATGCGAATCTCATTTTCTACAAAAGATTGGACAACGGGGAGCGACTCAAATCCGCAAAGCTGTCCCTCAACATATCGATATGTTATCACCTTTCTTTCATGTTCGTCATATGCGCATTTGCAGTATAGGTCAGGAAGGTGGCATGCCCATAGACCGGGACAACCTTTCGTTTCGATAATCCTACATGTTCGGTTCAGTTCCATAAATGACCCTCTTGTCGTATGTTATGGTCATCTGTTCATATAAATCTGACGGAAGATCCGGGAACTTTTTCTTCATCTTCTTCGAGATTCGGCAAGCTCATGGAAAGAAATGTTAACACAACTCTTTTAAATAACTTCAAAAGTAAGTCTAACTAAAGAAATTTATCCAGAATTAGAAACGGTGAGTCCTTTTGAGCTCGTTGGACGCTAATTTTATGCATGATGTCGCCAATACACCTCGGGGTCGAGGTATTCTTACATGTATTCAATGCGGAAGGTGCACGAGCAGCTGTTCAGTTGCCAGGGTCGTAGAAGATCACAACCCAAGGAAACTGATGGAGATGATCATACTTGGGTTGCGCCCTGAAGTCCTACACGGATCGCTGCCATGGTATTGTCTTTCATGCTTCACATGCCTTGATAGATGCCCACAGAACGGGGATGTGGGTGAAACCATGTTCGCTATTAGAAATCTAGCAGTTAGGGAAGGCAATACCCCAAGGGCGATACTTGACCAAGCCCAGAACCTATTCGGAACGGGACGGGTCGTAGTGCCGACCAGAATGGCTTTGATTCAGAGAGAAAAATACGGAATGGGTAAAGAACCAGCTGTTGATGTTGAGGCTGTTCAGAAAATCTTAAGGAAAACATCCTTCGACAAGTTGATCTACAGATAGAGGTCTGTGAGATTATGAAGTATGCTTTCTTCTTAGGTTGTCTAATACCTGCGCGAGAACCAAATTATGAAAGTTCCGTGCGAAAAGTATCCTCTGAGCTGGGCATAGAGCTTGTGGAAATGAAAGGCGCAAATTGCTGCGCGCCATTCAGTATACAGTCCCTAGATTATGTAACCTGGCTCGCTTTAGCCGCAAGGGACCTTACTCTCGCCGAAGTAATGGGTCTTGACATTCTGACTTTATGCAACGACTGCTACGAATCGCTGCTGATGACAAACATAATATTGAAGAATGACAAGGAAATGAGAGACAAGGTGAACGGTATTCTTGCCGATCTCGGACTACAGTTTGAAGGAAAAATAGACGTCAAGGGCTTCATTGATGTTCTCTACGAGGATGTGGGACTGGAAAAAGTGAAGAACTCTATTAAGGAACCTTTTGATGGCCTCAAAGTTGCGGTGCAGCCTGGTTGCCATTTGACAAAGCCTAAGCGGATACACTTTGGCGAGTGGATGGGCATCAGAGCTTTAGATGAGCTTGCAGAGGCGACTGGTGCCAAGTCAATTGCCTATGAGCGGAAAGAAGCTTGTTGTGGAGGTCCTTTACGTGGCATAAATGATGAGATCGCCTCACAGGTTGCTAAACAAAAACTGGACAGTATAAAAGGGTCAGGCGCCGACTGCATAGTTACTGTTTGTCCATTTTGTTATGTTGAGCTTGATATGGGTCAATTGGAGATTAAGAGACGCTCAAAAGAAGAGTACAACTTGCCCGTGCTGCATTTTGCGGAGCTGCTTAGAATGGCGATGGGTATGAAACTTGAAGACTGGGAAATTAGAACTCATAGAGTCCCAATAACGAAAATTCTGATTATGAAGGAGGCAAAGTAGATTGCAGAAGGAAGTTATAGTTATTGGCGGCGGAATCGCCGGCATACAAGCATCACTCGACTTGGCGAACAGAGGCTTCAAGGTATATCTGGTGGAGAAGAGTCCAGGCATCGGCGGAAGAATGGCTCAGTTGGACAAGACGTTTCCAACAATGGACTGTTCGATATGCATTCTAGCGCCGAAAATGATAGAATGTGCCCACCATTCAAATGTTCAGTTACTAACCTATTCCGAGGTGAAGGAGGTGAGGGGCTCCTTAGGCAACTTTGAAGTCAATGTTCTTAGAAAGCCAAGATACATTGATGAAGCAAAGTGTACTGGCTGCGGAATCTGCGCGGATAACTGCCCAGCAGAAGCACCTAACGAGTTTGATGAGCATATCGGTATGAGAAAAGCGATTTACATGCCTTTCCCACAAGCCGTCCCGAGGGTAATGGTCATAGACAAAGATAGCTGCATAGAGTGTGGTCTTTGCGACAAGGTCTGCGAAGCCAACGCCGTAAACAGAGACCAACAACCGGAAGAAGTTGAACTGAATGTTGGAGCCATAGTTGTTGCTACGGGCTTCGATATGTTTGACCCTGCGACAATTCCACAATATGGATATGGACGCTTCAAAAACGTCATAACAGCGATGGAGTTAGAGCGCCTACTCTGTGCCTCAGGTCCCACTGGTGGACTGTTGATAAGGCCCTCCGATGGAAGAATACCGAGAAGCATAGCCTTCATACAATGCGTGGGTTCCCGTGATAGAAGAGAATGGATTAACCACCCCTACTGTTCGAGCATCTGCTGCAAATACGCGGTTAAGGATGCAGTTTTGATAAAAGAACATGAGCCAAACTCTCGCGTCGCGATTTTCTACATAGATATGCGGGCGTTCGGCAGGGGTTTCCAAGAGTTCGTAAACAGGGCAAAATCCGAGTTTGGAATATCATTTATCCGCAGCAACCCCGGAGAACTTTCAGAAGATCCCACTACAGACAATCTTATAGTCTGGTACGAAGACCCAATAACGAGAACTGTCCAGCACGTTTCCTTCGACCTAGTTGTGTTATGCCCAACCTTGATCCCTAGAACAGGCGTCGAAGAATTGGCAAAAACCCTAGGTGTAGAACTGGACAATTATGGATTTTTCAAACCAGCCGACCCTCTGAAAAAGCCTCTTGATACAACTGTTCCAGGAATCTTCGCTTGTGGTTATTGTTTAGGCCCGAAAACCGGGGATATTCCAGACTCCATCGCTCAAGGCAGCGCCACAGCTGCGCTTGTGGCTGAAGTTTTGGCAACATAGGAGGCGCCATAGATGAAGGAAGAACCACGCGTAGGCGTATTCATATGCCACTGTGGAGTTAACATAGGCGGCGTCGTTAACGTTCCAGAGACAACAGAATACGCAAAAAAGCTACCTTACGTCGCTTACGCAGAACATAACCTCTATACTTGCTCAGAAGCCGGGTTAGCAGCGATAAAGAAGGCAATAGAGGAGTACAACCTAAACCGAGTAGTTGTGGCTTCCTGTACCCCAAGAACACATGAACCGCTATTCAGGAGTGCATGCCAGGAAGCTGGTTTGAACCCGTATTTGTTTGAGATGGCTAACATTCGAGATCAGTGTAGCTGGGTGCACGTTCATGAGCCTGAAAGAGCAACAGCAAAAGCCAAAGACCTCGTCAGGATGGCTGTTGCAAAAGCCGCCTTACTTGAGCCTCAAATAGAACCAGAGGTGGAAGTTAGAGACACGTCGCTCGTGATTGGAGCCGGCATTGCTGGAATGACAGCGGCGCTTTCAATGGCAAATCAGGGCTTCAAAGTATACTTAATTGAGAGAGAGAAAGAGCCAGGCGGGATCGTTCGGAAACTTTACAAGCTATATCCGACATTGGTTGACTCTTCAGAGGTTGTAGACCCGTTGATAGAAGCAGCAGGGTCTCATAAAAACATCGAGTTTATGAGTTCAACAACCCTTAAAGAGATCTCAGGATATGTGGGAAACTTTGACGCCGTCTTGACAAGCCCGGACGGTGATAAGGAAGTCAAAGTGGGCACAATCATTGTCGCGTGCGGAGCCTTAAACTACCGCCCACCCATGGGATTATATCAGTATGAAGTTTACGACAAGGTCATAACTCAAGAGGAATTGGACGGAATACTAAGGAGAGGAAATCTAGGAAAACCCGAAAGAATCGTGATGATACAGTGCGTAGGTGCAAGAAAGGGCGAAATCCGACCATCTGAACTTGAGGCGTTCCCGAGGTCAGACACGGCTGAGCTTTTAAGGAAAATCCTCAGGGCACGCAAGGAGGAAGGATGGCCGTATTGTTCAAGGATATGTTGCATGAACGCCATAAAGAACGCCATACTGGTGAAGGAGCAGTCTCCAAGAACCGATGTTGTAATACTTTTCGGAGACCTCAGAGTTTACAAGGAATACGAGGACTTCTACAGAAAGGCAAGAGACCTTGAAGTGAGATTCATAAGGCACGTTGAAGAAGCTCCGCCCGAAATAACTCAGACACCGGATGGCAGACTTGAAGTTATGGCTTACGACTCTCTCTCTGGACTTGAAGTCAAGTTTCCAGCAGATTGGGTTGCACTTTCAACGCCCCTCAGGCCTCGCAGGGGTGAAGTGATGCATGCAAGAATGTTAAAGATCCCTATTGGCACGGACGGCTTCTTGATGGAAGCTCACTTGAAGCTTAGACCAGTGGATACGAACGTTGACGGAATCTTCATCGCTGGCACAGTCTCCGGACCGAAAGACGTTTCTGAAAGCATAATCTCAGCTAAAGCAGCAGCAGCAAGAGCATCAATTCTCATGGGTAATAGAAAAGTCAGAGCAGAGGCTATCACTGCTGTTGTAGATGAAGACCTTTGCATTGGGTGCGGGCTGTGCGAGGAAATATGCCCCTATGGAGCACCAAGGATCGAGAATCAAAAATCGGAAATCCGCGAAATACTATGCAGGGGGTGCGGTTCATGCGCCGCAGAATGCCCGAGACGAGCAATAACCATGCGACACTTCGGAGATCACCAAGTTCTCGCACAGGTAAAGGCGCTTTTGATTCCCGAAAGCCTTGAGGAGGTTGGATCTTAGATGGCTAAGGAAGTTTCCGAAGAGGAAAAAAGAGTTGAAGAATTCGAACCCTTGATTGTGGCTTTCTGCTGCAATTGGTGTTCCTATGCAGGTGCGGATCTGGCCGGCACGAGCCGTTTCGAGTATCCGCCGAACATGAGGATAATCCGAGTGATGTGTACCGGAAGAATAGATCCAACATTCGTGCTTGAAGCTCTGAGCATGGGAGCTGACGGCGTCCTAGTCGCGGGGTGTCACCCAGGTGACTGCCATTACCAGAAAGGAAACTATATGATGGAGAAGAGATTCAGCTACATAAAGAGAGCCGTCGAGAGCATTGGAATAGAACCCGACCGCGTAAGGTTGGAATGGATCTCAGCGAGCGAGGGGGGAAAATTCGCAGCCCTCGTAAGAGAGATGACAGAACAAGTAAGACAGTTGGGGCCAAGTCCCTTCAGACTTACACATGACCCAAAATAGGTGAGGGGCATGAGTAAAAGAGAAACCTTAATAAGGAAAACGAACGCGGCAATAGAGGCCTTCAAGTCGCAACGACTACGCTGGGTTACGGGAAGATCCCAAGTAAAAGTCGAGATCGACGAGAAAAGATACCAGCAAGCCGTAGACTCTATAATGCAGGATGAGATCGAGAGACATATGATAATTGGAGGCATAAAGGAGAGAGGACCACTCACGGTGGAGGAACTTTCACAATTGACTGGTCTTCAACCAAGCAGAATAGTACAACACATAATAGCCCTCAGAAGAAACGGCGTAATAAATGAAGCTGGAGAGAAGAATAGGCAGTACCTCTATCGACTCGCTTGAAGAACATGAACCTAGAGTTTCTCAATACACTCTGGATGAATATCGCCAGGAAAGTCATGATCGTAGAAGTAGATCCTACTATTCTCGAGGTCAACTTCAGCGCGGTCATGAGCAACCGCCCTATCGAAAAGGTTCCGGTAATCTTGCCCAGTTGAAATCTCGATTTTTCTAAGAAACTTCTCCCTCGTACTCAATGGCTTCTCGCAAGCTTCGCATAACAATTCAACCACAAGAATCAACTCGAAGCTTTTTCCCCTTAACTCTTCAAACTTGACTTCTGAAAGTCTCTTTTTCAAAAAACCTCTCCATCCCCATCATCAGTGAACGACCATTGATTTATATTGTTTTCCGGCGCTGGGTTGAAAACTTTTTCCACCCCTCAATATTCTTATATACCCCTTTGAATATGCTTCCGAGGGAAGCGAGAACCGTGTCTGAAAAACGAAAGATAGATCCAGAAAAGGCAAGGGAGATGCAGGAGCGAGCCAAGCAAAGAAATCTAATACTTCGGCAGATGAAGAATCAAGGTCCATCAACCGTAGATGAACTCTCAAAGGTCACAAGCATGGAAAAATCTAGACTTCTACAGCACCTAATCGCCATGAGACAGTTTGGAAAAGTCTTAGTCGTTGGAGTACGCGATAACCAGCTGGTGTATGCCTTGCCAGAAGAAGTCAGCCCCTAGCCTGATATGGTAGCGCTTCATTTAAAGTCCATAACCTAATATCCTCTAATATTCTTGCCTTGTTCTGCACTGTTTGTATTTGTGTATCTCCCGCGTCTTGTGCTCTCGCATCAAACATGAAGGTACTCTCCTCCCGGGGTTAATGGCCACATAGTGAGCCGAAGCAGAAGAAGGTCGGATTGATTGACACCCGGCAGGAAGAATGCGTTAAGCTTTTATAACAGGAGGATATTGATGAAGGTGCTGAATCCCGCTGGAACCCTGAACATGGGCCCACGCAGACGGACTCTACAGAGGGGGGTGACTCCATCCACCTGTGAAGGAGGGTTTACCCAGTCGTGGGACACGGCGGGCGTGGGCGCCTAAACACCGCGTTGAGAGAGAACTTAGCTGAGGAGAGCGTATGCTCATCTGTGAAGTTAAGCGTTAGTTGCGTGGGAC
>CAZQDW010000006.1:0-8035 GCA_964592315.1 uncultured Candidatus Bathyarchaeia archaeon | reverse complement strand
TCAATCCTAAGCTTCTTTCCTTTGGCCTTGTTTCATTCCGCAGGTTGAGGCATTGTATGCCATGGCAACGCGGATGCTCGTATCGGTCATAAGGGCAGTCATCCTAACTTGCCCGAAAGAAAGACAATAAGAAGTTAAGCTGCAGTCTTCCCGAGGACCTTTGGGAATAATCCGTCGACTTAACTTCTGCCGCGACTCAGAGCCAAGAAGTAGCAAGCCAAAGTCCTTCAGGATAAACAAAAACACAGCGCCCACGATAAAAAGTTTATATTAGAGTAGCTTCTTTCTTTGTGGCGAGGCGGGTTTATAAAAGCATTTAAACGTGAGGGTCGCGTGTCATGGAGTTCTGCTCTAGATGTGGAACACGGCTCGTTCCAAGGAAAAGAGAGAGTGATAAGAAGGTGTTTTTCTCATGCCCGAAATGTGGTTATGAAAAGCCTCCTGAGACGCCGATTCCAGCTCTTAAGTTCTCGGAGCACTCTCCGCAGGAGTATGTAGTCGTAATTGGGAGAGAGGAGCAAAAGCTGAAAACGTTACCCTCAGTCACAGTAGAGTGCCCAAAGTGCAGCAACAACGAAGCCTATGTCTGGCAGGTACAAACCCGAGGAGCTGACGAGTCGACAACCCAGTTCTTCAGATGCACCAAGTGCGGATACACATTCCGAGAGTACAGCTGAACCTTGAGCATCTCAGAAGATTCTCTCATCACAACCAGCATACATTAGTCTTTACTTCTATTCCCATGTCTCTCAGCGTATTTAATGAAAAGTTTTTCCCAATCAACCCTGAGAATTATGGCTACAATCACAATCAGGATCACTGTTGTCGCAAGCGTTGTCCACCATCCGCCTCCGCCGAATAGGTCTCTGACAAAACCGATTGACAATCGCCCTCCAATGGCCAAGACAAGACACATGGAAAACTTGCCCAAGACACAAGGTATAAAGGCTTTGATGAACCTATATCGCATGATCCCCAAGGGAATAAATAAGAGATCGTCCGGCAGAGGGGTTAAGGCGAATATAAATATCGCCGGCGTTCCGTAGCGGCTGAACATTCTAAGCATGAAATCCATCTTCTTCTGCCGCTCTTCACTTACGACTGCTCTTCCATAGTAGCCCAATATGTAGCCAGAGACCTCTCCTAAAGCTGACCCTAAGCCTCCTGCGATCGCTATAGACAGCGGGTCTAAGAACGTGCCCACAAGGTATATGATGAGGGTGTAGGGCACTGGGAAGACGATGGACAATGATCCGATTAGACTGATTAAGAAGACCCCAAAGTATCCATATTGATGCGCAAACTGTTCCATCCATTCTTGGAGCCCTTCAGCCGCGAGGATGAAATGCAACGGCTCAACCTCACTTTCGGCGACAACTTTCCTTCTCTACACTCCGACTTAAAAGCACTGCTCTCAAAGGTTTCACGAATATCGATTCCGAAATCTTCGAGGAGAAGGTTCAGCCAGATCGCTAAGTCGCTATCCTGTTGTCGCCTCAGAATCTTCACAAGCAACCTTTGTTAAGAGGGGACATACTCCTCTGATTGGAACGCAACCGTGTGCGAGTATTTGTTACCGGATCTCGTCCAGAGCTCCGCAATCGAATAAATGGTCACTGGATATTTCCCTTCCCATTCTGGCCGGAACTCACCCTCCATTATTGACACGCCGCCCCCAGTTGCAGGCTCACCTGACAATGTTTCGATGATCACATCGCCGCCTCCACTGGGAAATGTTATTCGAACCTTAGAACCCGGAGGGATGACTATGTCCTCAGCGAACGTGTAGTTGATTCCTCCTGCAGTCACTTCCTCCGGTTGTCCAGTCATGGACACTCCGAACCCCGAAATCCTATATATCTGGAGCGGCCGGGAACCCGTACATTTAAGCTCTAGGGTTATCTTTTGCGGGTTCAAGCTATGAACGAGCATCAAGTTCACGTCTAGTCCTTCTGTTGGGCGTGTGATCTGGTAGATGACCGCAGTGGAGACAACTAGCACTACAATTATAACAATGATTAGCTTTCGAGATATCATTTACACAGGTAAGAGGCAAATTCATCCTAATAAGGGTTTTGTGATCTTCGAATACCCGCCATTGGGTGAAAACTATATTTGGGACATTCAGAAAGTACGCATCAAAAGATTTAAGCGCGAAGCAAAGATTATCTTCACCAGACCTAGTCTGGTTCATGGTCGGAGGTAAAGTTGTGAAGATTGTTGGCGGGCCGAGTTCTGTAGAATTGGCGAATAAGCTCAGTGAATCCCTTAAGATGCCTTTGGTTGAGACCAGAACCAAACGCTTCCCTGATGGAGAGTTCTATTTCAAATTTGACGAGGACATTAGTGGTGAGGACCTTCTTATCGTTCAGAGTCTATACCCGCCGCAGGATACGCATCTTATGGAGTTATTTGTGATTGTTCACACAGCGAGAGATCTAGCCGCCAAGTCGATAAGAGCCTTTGTTCCTTATCTAGCCTACAGCCGTCAAGATGAACGGTATCTGGATGGTGAGTGCCTCAGTTCCGCCATGATCGCTCAAGTACTCGAAACCCTACACATAAGTGCCCTATACACGGTCGACGTTCATAACATGGACGTACTGAAGAAGTACAATGTCCCGGCATTAAACTTGACGGCGGCCGTTCAGCTTGCAAGGTACTTCGCCTCAAGAGACCTTCAGTACCCTTTTGTCGTGGCTCCGGACGATGAGGAGTTTGCGATAAGACGAGCTGAATGGGCAGCCAATGCCATAAACGCGGACTATGACTACTTCAGGAAGGAAAGAGACAAGTACACTGGTGAAATCAAGACATTTAGGAAGAGGCTGGATGTAAGTGGCAGAGATGTCGTCATCATCGACGACATAATCAGCACCGGAGAAACAGCAGCGAACGCTGCTAGATTCCTCAAGGAGCAAGGCGCTAGAAGGGTATTTGCAGGCGTGTCACACGCACTTTTGCATGGAGGCGCTCTAACAATTCTGAAAGAGGCTGGGATCGAAGAGATCGTTGGAACCGACAGCGTCGTTAACGAGTTCGCAAAAGTCTCAGTTGCACCAGTTCTAACGGAGGCACTTAGGAAGGAACTGGATCTTCCATAAGCTCAGAATTTCATTTCTACCCTCCTGCCTTCGACTGCAGCCTTGAGCATAGATTCGATGATCACGATATCCCTGTAGGAGTCGAATCCGCTGGAAATTGGTTCTCTATCCTCAACAATACAGTCTATGAAGTGTTGAGCCTGCCTCTCGAAGGACCAAGACCAAGTTCCATGAGGAAACTCGTCTCGTTGGATCTTCCCAGCTCGGTAGATGCTAACCGTTGCAGGTACATTTCTCAGAAGAGGCGCTGGTGGTCTCAAATCGATCCACCCATTTTTGAAGTATATGATGAACTGCTCTTCCCAGAAGTCAGCAGAGATCGAGCCCATCTCGAGAGTAAGCGGGTAATCACCATAGTCTAATAGGCTTACAGAACCTCTAGGCCAAAGGTTAAAGGATTCGATGGCGAGCGGATCTCCTAAGAAGTATCTGGGCAGGTTTATGTCATGGACCTGCTCAAGTAGGTTATCCATAACTTTGAAGAAGTCTTTCGGGAGGAAATCGGGAAACCTAGGTTTGATATCGGGGTAAATTTCTTCAGTTCTTATCATCTTTTCGGCTGTTTCGCCGCATATCCAGTCACCTCCGAAGAGGTGAGACCTAGCATACGCGACTTTCTCATTCCTTGCAAACTCTTCGAATGCCTCTTTTGCCTTGAGAACGCCAGTGTCGTAACGCTTCATGTAGCCAACCATCAGTTTGAGATCGTTCTTCTCAGCTGCCTTCACCATCTCTTCAGCGTCCTTGCTGGTCGTTGCGATAGGTTTCTCCGTGAAGACGTGTTTTCCAGCCCTAAGCCCGTCTATAGCTATGGGTGCGTGAACGAACTTGTTGGTTATCTCGACGATTGCATCAATCTCTTTGTCCTCAACCATCTCAACATGGGAAGTGTAAACTTTCTTTATATTCCACTTATCCGCGACTGCCTTGGCCAGTTTGGTCCTTAGGTCGCTAATGGCGACGATGTCAACGTTTTCAGCCCTCTTAAAAGAAGGTAGATGGACGCATTGCCCCATGAAGCCGCATCCGATAAAACCTAACTTAACTTTTTCAGGCATGACCTAGCTTTCCTCATAGCTTTTATAGGTTCATCTTAGTAACTTCGCTTGCTTCATGACCTCCTTCAAGGTCTCTAAAGAGTCTTTGCTGATTGTTAAGGGATCTATCTTCCAGTATTCTTTCCGGAAGATATCGACTGATAGATATCCTTCATAACCTTTACGTTCGAGACTTTTAAGGATCTCAATCAGGGGAATAACGCCCTTGCCGCAATAGAGCCTATTCTTGTCAGTTAGATCTGCCCTCTTGTTATCCTCGCAGTCATTTATGTGTACAAGAAACAGCTTGGGTCCGGGAACTAGGTCTATGTGATCCAAATTTCCGTCACCGCGATACCAATGAAACGTATCGATCATCATGCCTAAGTGTTCATGGGGCGCCGACTCGACTATCTTGATCGCGTCGCTCAGATCTTGAAACCATTCCAATTCGACCTTGACATCGTGGTCTTCACCAATATCAGCCAGTCTTCTCAGCCATGCTACGTGAGCCTCAATGACCTCTATGGGTGTCTTATCTCCGCGAGCCTCCGCTAGACCAGAACCGATTCAGATCCAATGTAAGAACAATCTCAAAGTATTGTCTTGTCTCCTCAATCTTCCTCTCGAGCTCATCCTGTTGGCACCAAATATAGCCAAAAAGGGGTAGATGGAAGAAATTCCCAGATTGTACTGTGATATGAGGTCTTTCAGGTCCCGCTTCGGATGGTCTTGTAGGTACCGATCTAGTTTGTCCTTCCAGATCTGGACGCCTTGAAATCCCGTTTTCCCGGCTGACTTGATATCGTCCTCTAAAGAGTACGGCATCGTGGTAGCTCCGTTGATGCATGTCTTCACTAGCCATCCTCCTCTTTAGTCAACTCTCAGCAAATCCTAAGAGTCAAGTCATCTTATAAGTATCTTCTGCATTCGAATCTCTTACTATACATGAAACATTAGTGACGAGGCGGGACGCGTTTGTGACGAAGGTAGAAGTGCCTTTGACCGCATACGCCGATGCTACAGTCCGTGTACTAAATGATTGCGGATGTTTACTCGTCTCTGGTAGGTTGGAGAAAGCTAATGTGATGACGATTGGATGGGGGCTGATAGGTACTTTATGGGGCAAACCATTCTTCATGGTGGCTGTCAGGCCTTCAAGATACACTTACAAATTTGTTGAAGAGATCGGCGACTTCACAGTCAACGTTCCCAAACGAGGAATGGAAGAGATCGTTGAGTACTGCGGTTCGGTCTCAGGGAGAGAACACAACAAATTTGAAGAAAGAAGATTAACCGTAGAGTCCGCCAAATGCGTCAACTCGCCAATAATTTCAGACTGCGTAGTTCATTTCGAGTGTAAGGTCGCCTACAAGGTAAACGTTATCCCGAGCCGCCTACCAAGGGATATTCTCAGGGAGTGTTATCCGCGCGGTGATTATCATACACTTTGCTTCGGCGAGATTCTGGCGACGCAGGCTGAAGAAGGTGCCGAAAGTCAATTACCCATCTGAAGACATAAGCGTCGCGCAGAGCCGTCAATAAACGAGCGGAAGGCTTATCCTTTCCCCTCTTCTCGCTGATTCATAAGCCGCAAGGGCAAGTTCTAAGGATTTCTTGCCGTCTTCGCCCGATACCCTCGGTCTCCTACCTTCTATTATGCAGTCTACGAAATCTTGGATTTCCTTCGTGTGCGCACTCGCAGCTGGGACAAATGGGCTGATCCATCCTCTGAGCTTTCTAGGGTTCAGGAATCTCGAGTAAACGAGAAGCTTCCTACGTACGGCATCTGCTATTATAGTGCCTTCGCTTCCGAATACTTCAATGCAGTTTTCGAAGAGATCGCCTCTGTAGGACCAGCTTGTATCCACTTCGCCTATTGCGCCGTTCGCAAACTGTAAAATGGCGACACCGTTATCCTCTACTTGAACCTCGTAGACGAGTGTCCCAAGATAGGCGCAGATGTTGTCTACGTCGCCGACAAACCACCTAAGAAGATCAAAGAGATGGCAACCATTATCAAGTAGAGTTCCGCCGCCCGATTTGTCCGGCTCAGCAAACCAACTTCGAGGTTTCCCTCCGGCCCATCCCCATCCGTGGGCCTGCCTAGCCTTCACCAAACAGACCTTGCCAATTGTGCCCTTTTCAATTATCTCTTTGGTTTTTTCAAATATTGGGTCAAAGCGATTGCGGTGACCGACCTGTAATATCATGTTCTCTTTCTCCGATGTCTGAATCATCTCGTCAGCTTGATTCAAGTTCATGGCCATCGGTTTCTCGCATAAGACGTGCTTCCCCTCCTTCATAGCTGCTATCGAGATCTGAGCATGGGTATAAGTTGGGGTACAGACACTCACCGCGTCAATGTCGTCTCTCTTCACCAGGTCTTGAAAGTCGACGTACCACGATTGAACTCCCCATTTTCGAGCCTTCTGTTTAGCGGTCTTCTTATCTATGTCAGCTACGGCAATTATCCTTGCTTTGTGGGGGATGCTTAGATATCCTTGGGCATGAGCTTCTGATATTCCACCAGCCCCAATTATACCAGCGTGGATTATTTTCTTCAAGGCATCACTTCCACTCATGATTATGAGGATCAGTGAACAAACTATTTATCTTCTTTCATCTTAGGTCAAGTCTGCAAGGTTCGTCCTGCTCTTTCGCTGGAGTGTGACCTTGTTTTCCGAGCCGAGGATGATCTCCGTCGATACATGGGAAATAAATGGGAAACTGGAGGAAAGTGCTTGAGTAGGAAGTTCAAGGTTGCGATAACCGATGCCGAGTATGAATCTCACGATATTGAGAAGAGTATATTATCGAGATTAAACGCTGAACTGGTAAAGTTTCAATGCAGAACAGAAGATGACGTTATCGATTGCTGTAGCGATGCGGATGGGTTGATGAATCAGTACGCCCCGATAGCTAGGAAGGTGATAGAGAATCTCCAGAACCTAAAGATCATTGCCCGTTACGGGATCGGTGTTGACAATGTCGACGTAAACGCGGCAACCGAAAAGGGCATTCTAGTAGCGAATGTTGTCTATGACACCACGGATGTTGCAGATCACACTCTCAGTCTGATCCTATCATTAGTCAGGAAGATTCCATGGGTACACGCGAGCACCGAGAGTGGAATGTGGGACTGGAGGAAGTTTCAACCAATCTCGCGGCTGCAAGGAAAGACTGTTGGGATCTTTGGCTTCGGCAGGATCGGAAGGAAAGTCGTTCAGAGGTTGAAGGGTTTCGGGGTTGAACTGATCGCTTATGATCCATACTTGCCGCTGGAAGTCTTCCAAGAGCACAACGTTAAGAGTGTAGACCTTGAGATCCTCCTAGAGAAATCGGATATCGTCACGATCCACGTTGGCTTGACGAATGAAACATTCCACATGATCAACGAAACCGAACTCAAGAAGATGAGAAGAGACGCCCTGATCATCAACGTATCCAGGGGAGGCATCATCGATGAACGTGCCCTTTACAAAGCATTAAAGAAAGGATGGATTTCGGGAGCAGGATTGGATGTCTTGGAGAATGAATCTTTGAAAGACAACCCCCTGCTCGAGCTGGAAAACGTCATAATAACCCCGCACATGGCTTGGTACTCAACCAGCTCGATTGCTGAAATCCAGAGAGGAGCCGCTGAAGCCATCGTGACCGCCCTGAACGGAGAGATCCCTACAAGCCTCGTGAATAGAGAGGTTCTTCGAAATTTGAGGAGGACTCCCAAGGTAGAGCTGAGCAATCACCTTGCCAGAAGGGTCTGCTGACCGGCTCCGGTTAAGCTCCAGATAAAAGGCTTAGCATCACTGCGGACAATAATGCGCTCATTCTCCAAGAGATGCAGGTGATAAAGAACCGATTTGTAACTCAGACCAGTCTTCTCAGCCAGCG
>CAZQDW010000005.1:0-21772 GCA_964592315.1 uncultured Candidatus Bathyarchaeia archaeon | reverse complement strand
AGAGACAGGCACAGGCATATACACGATCCCTTTGGCAAAGAGGACTGGCACAACTGTTCTTGGCTTGGATGCGTCGAAGGAGATGATACGGAAAGCCAAGACAAAGCAAAGCTGCGAGGAGATTGAGTGGCTTGTCGGCGACGCAGAGAACCTTCCATTCAGCAATTGCCAGTTCGACTGTGTCTATATGACTTTGGTGATCCATCAGATTGTCAACAAGAAGAGAGCGATTGAGGAGATACATCGCGTGCTAAAGAAAAGCGGCAGGTTCGTGGCGATGACTAAGTCGCACGGTCAGCTCAGAAGAGCATTGATCACGAGCTTCCCAAAGGCGAGGCATATAGATCTCGAACGTTTCCCAACCATCCCAGCGCTTAAGAGCACGCTCATTTCGGCAGGTTTCCAGAACGCAAAGTATCATGTTGTTCATGGCGGAGTTACCAGGGTTTCGGTCGAAGACTACTTGGATAGAGTGAGGAAGAGGTTCATCTCCACTTTGGCCTTGCTCAGTGAAGAAGACTTCAAGAGAGGCTATGTGGTCTTTGAAAGGAAGCTAAGAGGTCAGGCCACTGCCAACGAGGTATCCTACGAAAAGGAATACACATTTGTCAACGCTGAAAAAGAACAAGATTGAGCGGAACCACAGACCACGCATTACGGGCAATCAAGAACCATTTTGCGTGAGAAGGCGTCCCTAAGACCTTTTCCCAGCATCCTGCGCTGATACGAAGAACCAGTTCTTGAGTAGCAAACTCGATGAGCTTATGGGCTTTCTTTTTCGGGCTTCTAAGACAATGCCTCATGCAGCAGCCTATGTGCCCAGCTGTTTGGACAAGTCTAGAAGAGTCTCAAAAGCCTGTTGATGGCCTCTACGCTGAATCTCAGGTATTCCTCCATCGTTCCTTCGAAGAGTCGTGGGCTGTGTGTAATCTCGAAATTGATGGGCTTCGAGTATCCCGTTTCCTTGATCCACTCGACGATCCCGCCCCAGTCCACTGTGCCCCAGAACGGAGGTTGGTGATCGTCTGTGCTGCCACGGTTATCGTGCAGATGCAGCGCCTTGAGCCTATTGCCAAACTTCTTGAGCTGGTCGAAATCCCTGTCGAGGTTGGAATGTCCAGAATCGAAGCAGAACCCCACGAAGCTTGAGGGGAACCTTTCAAAGTAGAACGCAAGCTGTTCTTCTGCGGCTTTGGAACAGTTCTCAATTGCCAAGGCTACTCCCAGATCCTCGCATAACGGGCGTATCTCCTCGAAAACCCCTAATGAACGGTTTAGGCTCTCCCGCAGTTCAGCGGTCCCAGCGTTTCCCGAAGGTGGATGAATGACCAAGCAGTCTCCGCCAGCGGCCATACAGAATCTGATCCGGTTCTCAAGTAGCTGGATGTATCTGCTTCTGAAGGTTTCGTCGATTGCGTCAATGCGGATCTTATCCGTCGCCGTGCCGTGAACGTCGACGCATTTGAGTCCCCCGTTTCTGAGAAGGCGGCAGAAAAGCTCGATGTCACTCTCTGAGTAGAAGCTTTCGTCATTCCAATTGTCACACCAGTGAACGTACTTGAAGCCATACTTATGAAAGAGCTGAAGTTTCCTCTCCATAGGCGGTTTGAAGAAGTAGTTGAACATGTCACTGGTTATGCAGGTTCTTCGCCATACTTCAGTAGGGTCGTGCTCAACCCGTCCTAGTCTCGAGTAGGTTCGTTCATGCTCCTTGTAGCTGGTAGCCTTGATTCTTCCCGTATCTGTGGAGGCTGCGAACATCATGTGCGTCCTGCCTCGACGGTTGCCGCAAACCTGCGGTTCATAGAGACAACTTCCTGTTCTAAGCGGGAACCGTTCATCTCGGCTCCTTTGGCAAGTGCCCAGATAAGGCTTGTTGCGCGTGCATATGTGCCTTTGATCAGTTCCCGCGAGGCTGTCTTAGAATCAAGGCAGCGATTGTACGCAGAATGCATCTATGAAGGTGGGATGCCCCAGTCTCTCCTGACTGGGGTCCAGTGCAATCAGTGTTTCCGCACTTCTATTCTGCCTAGTTCCTTGTCTGTTCCTGTAAAGAGGACTGTGCCATGAGCCTTCACTAGTTCACTGTAAACGTTCACCGGATCGTTAACACGAGCCAATATGTCTGCATTGTATGCACATATGGCAGCCATCGGGATGTCAAGAACTCTGTGCAGTGCTTCTTCGTACTCGACTAGCTCTTGGGTCATGTTGTGTTTCAAAAAGCACGCTGTTTCTCCAGTCACCCTCAGGCCGTTGAACCCTTTTTCAAGTGCTTCTCTGTAGGCTTTCTTCCATAGACCCATGACTCTGGACTTGTCGAACTTCCCATTTACTATATAGAAATCGGTGTAATTTAGGACCTTCAAGGCGCCCTTTCTTTTCAATTCTTCTACTTCAATGCCAAATCTCCTCATGGCGTCTTCTAGTTGGCTTGGGTCCTCTTCGCAGCAGACGTACATTGCGGCTTCACCTTTCTGTAGCCCGTGTCTTAGGTAGGTGAAGAGAACGTTGTGCTTTGTTTCTGGAGAGTTGTAGACAAGTATCACATGGTCTCTGGGTCCTAGGCGACTTACCAGTCTAATGATTTTTTCAGCAGGGGTGTAAACCAGCGTCTTCCAGTCTAATGAGACATGGAAAAGATCCTCAAAGTTTCTTTGTAGAAGACTGATCAGGCTGATATCATTCGTCCATAGACTTGGGTTTTCCGCTGGAGCTGCTCCCAATGTGGTCGTTACTATAGCTTCCATACTGTCAACGATCATATAATAGCTCGTGAGGTCTTCACTGTACCTGAGAATAAAGGAGTTCTCAGGTATGAATCTCTCTATGGTCACTGGGAGTGTGTCCACATCTTCGGGAGGCTCTGTGATGATGCGGACCTTCGCCCCCTTACTTGCAGACCTCTTGAGAACCTTGGCGTGGTTTGAAACAATGTAACTGACGTTCTCCCTAGAATGCGCTATGTCAATCTCTTTTTTCGCACTCCTCATCATAGAGGCACATCTGCTGGCCACGGCGCCTTTTTCTTGCACCAAGACGAAGTGAGCTTTTTCCTCTTCTAGCACGGCTCTCTTCAGGTTAACGGTCCTGAAACCTCTCAGCAGCTCTCCTTTCCTAGCAGTTAAGGCTGAGAGCCTTACATTCGCCTTCTCCTTCTCACGTTTGATCAGCAATGACAGAGCTTCTTCTACTGGCAAAGCTCTGACCCTTATGGGTTCACCCAGCACTCTGTCGATCAGTCCTGCCCTTTCGAGGCTTGGCATTATTCTGTAGACTTCCTCTCGGCGAACCTTTGAGAGCCTTGAGATTCCGCTTACCGATGCCAGACCTAGTTCTACTGCAGCAAGATAGACCTTGGCTTGATTGGGGGTGAGGCCGAATTCCGAAAGGGTCTTTGCGTTGTCTACCAAGTGAGACAAATCGCGTTCCTCTCTTACTGTTACTGTCACGTCACAGTTACATATATTTAAGAGTTGTGCCAATCCAGACGATGATAGACCAGTAACAGGGGATCCTAGACGTGCGAAACTATGGGCAGGAACTGCTCAATGAGGATACAGAAAGGCGGCTCATGATCCACTACTCGATTAACAACGAAGATGAACGTGGAAGTCTGCCAGACTCCAAAAGCGACCACCACACTTTTATGTCGAGCCTTTCAATGTGTGTGGGAGCACACAGCTACAAAAGAATATAAGAGATCTTGCGATGGATTTGTCGCAAGTATCACACAACGCGTCGAGTGATCGATAGGGTGTGTTTGGTAATAGGACGGTGAAGGAGATTGGGCACAAGCTGGAAACCGATGGTGATCCCAGATGAGCTCTACAAGCGAGCCAAAGAGTATTATGAAGAGAACAAAGAGGAGCTGAAGCTGAGAAACGGCGTAAGAAGCCTAACAGGCTTTCTAACCTACTGCATCCGCGAGTTCCTGAAAGAGAGAAAAGCCATCTGACTTGAACACTTGCAGATCTCTTCCTTGGACCAAGATATAAGCGGAATTCCCTGTAGACGAGGGGCAATTGTTCAGGCGAGCGAAGTGAAAGGAGCTCTTCTTTCGCTCTGTAATCGTTGACAGACCGTTTCCCGTATGCCAGATGTGTAAAAACCTTTTAAATGCTCGAGACAAATAAGGGGTGTGAGCAACCATGTCTGTACGGGTAACACGAGATTATATCGCACTTCTAAATCAAGCCGTTGCACGTGAACTCCAAGTTTCGATCCAGTACATACTGCAACATGCCAAGATGGAAAAGCTAATTCGCAGGGTCATTCCGGAGAACATTCTGTTGGACAAAACTACGTATGAAGCAGTGGGGAAGCTTCTGAAGGACTTTGCGATTCAGGAGATGAAACATGCCGGCGCAATCATGGAGCGGATCTACTATCTTGGTGGAGAAGCGACGACAAAATCAAACAAGCCAATTGTAGGCAATACTCTAAGTGGATTCGCGAAGAACGGTGTATCGGCCGAAGAAGAGGCACTTGCACTATACCGCAGTGTCATTGAGGCTGCTGGAAAGATCGGCGATTGGGAAACTCGTGAATTGTTCGAGAAATTCTATGGAGAGGAAGAGGCGCATCTGTTCAAATTTCAGGAATACGTGAACGTGAAAGACGAGCCGGAAGGGCCTGAACCACCCTTGTCGGAGTGGCGAGGAATCTTCACGGATGACTATTTCGCAATGCTTAACAAGGCAGCCGCAAGCGAGATCACTGCCATAGTCCAGTACACCAACCAACACGAGAAAGCCAGTTTGCAGGCATTGCGGGAGAAGACTACGGCACTTGAGGTCATAGCAGAGGCCAACAAGGCGAAGGTTGTCAGCGAGTTGTTGAAGGGCGTCTTCATGCAAGAGATGGAGCATTTCGAAAAGATCTCAGAGCGAATCTACTTGCTTGAAGGCGAGACGACAACTGACCCTGATCCGCTACCACAGGTTGGCAAGACTACTGAGGATTTCCTGAAGCTGGATCATGCCGCGGAAAATGATGCCATAGTACTATACCGGCGAATTATTGAAGAAGCGACTAAGCGTGGAGACACCACGACCAGGCGCATGTTCGAAGAAATCGTCATCCAAGAAGAAGAACACTACTGGAAATTCGATGATTTCCTGAAATAGCATCTCCGAGAGCAGATTCCCTTTCTCTATGTTCGACAAGATTCGTTACTCGCTGGTCTGCAATCTCCGCTGTGCCTCGGAGGCATCCAAACTATGTTAGGCAAAGGCAATTGTCTGCGCCCCAAGCTTGTCCCAAATGAGGAATAAGAAATGTGTGGCTATGAGAGGCTGTTTTCTTCTTTGCGAGTTGGTTCAATTACACTTCGAAACCGTATTGTCATGCCGCCAATGGTGACTAACATGCAGGTCGGGTCTGAGCAAGCCCATGCCTGGTATGTTGCTCGTGCAAGCGGTGGAGCTGGGCTGATTATTAGAGAGGCGACGGCAATCCAACAGCTCGCCAACCCAGCTTTTGCGGGTAAACTCAGGCCTACTGTCGAAGCTGTGCATAAGGCAGGCGCTGCAATTGCTGTTCAGCTCATGGTATGGAGAAGGTCTGCTAGGGGGAAGAGTATCGCTGCTTCAGCTAGGGAAGGTTTCAAAGAAGCGACAGAGGCGGAGTTGCTGGAGCTAATCGACCTTTACGCTAAGGCGGCGAAAGAATGCAGGCGAATAGGGTTCGATGGTGTCGAGCCGCATGGCGCCCATGGCTTCTTTCTCAATCAATTCTTCTCACCCGTTTGGAATAGGCGAACTGACACGTTTGGTGGTTCAGTTAAGAAGCGGATGAAGATGGGGCTAAGTGTTGTCCAAGCTGTTCGAGAAGCTGCAGGTGAAGATTGTCTCGTGCTTTATCGGCATACTCCGCGTGGCGAAGGTTACACGTTAGAGGACAGCCAAAGATTTGTGAAGGAGCTGGAGAAAGCCGGGGTAGATATTCTAGATGTGTCACCAAGCACAAGCAGCAGCCAAGCTCCCCGTGCCGACATGGCTGGTGTGATGAAGGAGGTTGTCACCATTCCCGTCATTGCAGTGGGTGGTTTTGGCCGTGACCTGAAAGCTGCGGAATCTGTGCTAGAGCAGGGCAGAGCTGATCTGATTGCAATTGGGCGAGGTCTCATAGCCGATTCTGAGCTTCCGAATAAGGTGCGAGATGGGAGAGAGATCATTGAGTGCAAGGAATGTGATGAGAAGTGTTACGGCAACTTGAGAAAGCGGATACCCATAGGTTGTGCACAGAACGAGAGATCTGGCAATGAATACTTGGACCATCAAGACAAGGGAGATTGAGCATGTCTTCCGTTGAAGAAGCCTTACGGAGAATAGAGGCTAAGGCCAAGCCAGATCAGGTGCAGGGGATGGCCCGGTACGGGATGGTAGCTGAACGGAGGTTAGGATTGTCAGTTCCTGACATGCGGGAGATAGCAAGGCAGTTGGGGAAGAACCATGAGCTAGCTCTTGAGTTATGGAAGACGGGGATACCCGAAGCAAGAATTGTTGCAGCCATGATTGACGAGCCTGAGCTGTTGACGGAGGAGCAGATGGAGGAATGGGTTAAAGACATTAACTCTTGGGATGTCTGCGACCAAGTGTGTATGAACCTCTTCGAGAAAACTCCACTCGCTTGGAGGAAAATCCTTGACTGGTCCGAGCGGAAGGAGGAGTTCGTCAAAAGAACCGCCTTCGCGCTCATAGCCTGCTTAGCGTGGCATAATAAAGAGGCAGAAGACGGTAAGTTCATCAAGCTTTTTCCAGTGTTGAAGCGCGGAGCCACGGATGAGCGGAACTTTGTGAAGAAGGCTGTCAACTGGGCACTGAGGAATACTGGGAAAAGGAATCTGAACCTGAACAGGGCTGCCATACAGGTTGCTAGAGAGATCCAGCTGGTTGATTCTAAAGCTGCTCGCTGGATTGCTTCAGACGCGATTAAGGAACTTGAGAGCGAAGCCGTCCAGAGAAGGCTAAGAAGATAATCACTCTATAGGAACAGTGATATTGGAGAGATATAGAAGAAAAGGTGCCATTTGCAGACGCTGTCCGCTTTGGCCAGTGTCTGGCCTACGACTACCAGAAGATAGACTCAATTGAGAAGGTGACAGTGCAAGCATCAGAGAAATAGCTTGGTTGTCAAAAGCACGAGAGACATTAGAACAATTGACTGAGTGATGAGAGTAATCCATCGAGGACAATATGCAGACAACTCCATAATATCTTGCGCAATCGAGATCTGACCCCCTGATAGTGCGTATTCCCAAGAGAGGCGGTAAAGACTACTATATTTTGCCAAAACGTAGATGTAGACAACCACCATGACAGGTAGAGAGAAAAGCAATACGTGCTGAAGGCCATAGAGTATCCTAGCTAAAAATGCGGTTCCGCAAAGTATACCTCCTGTGCCCAACAGCACTATGCTAAGGAGTGATGCTTTGACAAGACCCAGCCGAACAGTAAGGGTTTCGGTATTCGTCATCTTATCTCCAAAGTAATCTCGAATTTCAGCAGGAATGATCACACCATAGACCGTCAAGGCATGTCCACAAAGGAACACCAAGAAAGGAATCTCAATTCCTGATGCAAAAGTATGAAAAACGAAGGAAATCGGCAGCATGCTAAGGACAAGAAGCAGAGTGAGCAGAGCAAACCATGACCTAGACTTCAGTCTCAAAGGCGGAGCAGAGTAGCTGTAAGCCAAGAAAACTGCGATCATCCACATGACAAATAGGAGCGGTTTCTCTTGGATCAGAAACAATATGAGAATGAAAGCTAGGCTTAGCAGGAACTCGGCAATCATAGCCGACTTAAGTCTCTTTCGTCCTAGACGGCTCATTGCCTGAACAAGTTCCTTCTTACGACTGTCTATCAGATCCAGCTCAAAATCAAACGTAGTGTTTACTTGGGCAGCAAAGGCAGAAACAAGCGTGATTACTGCAAAGGCTAGAGTGAATGGAATTACTAGACCCCCGCCGGCATGCATTGAACGATCGAAGCCCCATGCAAGCCCGATAATGAGTGAAGCAGAATTTGCTGGAAGGAACTCTGGTCTCGAAACAACGGTTAAGAGTCTTAGGTTCCTCAACATTGCAGGATCTTCTTACGACAAACTAGCCTGAGATAAAAACGTTTTCAAATGTGTGCGACTTACTACGACACTCGCGACCATACCAACAGTGGGCAAATTCGGTGCAAGAGTGATACGTTGAACTTGGGTTCGCGTGCAGTCACACATGCCGTTTCAATCCACAATGGGCACTAGCTGCATTCATAAAGAAGATCTGGCCCACAGCCGTGTTATGCCCATTAAGGAGGAAGATCATGGCAAACCAAAGGATGAAAAGCTTCGAAGAAGATCAGATTGCTAGAGACGAAAGGATTCTTCTGGGCATGGTTCATTCACTTCTTGCAGGACGTATTCATCTTCACGTTCTTAGCCATTTCAGCCTAGCGACATGAGAACTATGAAAAGAATGCCCATGAGATTGGGAGAAGGGAAGGAAGCGTATAGGTTTAAAGGACTGGACCAATCAGACAGAATTCGAAAACTACCTGCCATCAGTAGTACTATTGAATCTACCTTACATGCAATTGCGGTGATCGCTCCCGTTTGCTGCGATCTGGCTACGATCATATCATACAATCTATGAGTGAACTCGGCGAGCTTCGCGCTCCGAATGCAACAATAATGAATACAACAAGGTTCTCTCTCCTAAGCCTATTGACGATTGCCTTTACCTTCAGAGTTGCATGCGTACTAGACGACAATCTTAAGTTTCCGGTAGTTGAAGACTGTAATTTGATGCCCCACGTAGAACTGAACAAAATCAACAGTTACTTGATTCGAAAACAGCACTTGACTGACGAAGCAAGAGGCGGCGATCTCGTCAAAGTAGTCAGAGATATCGGGGGTTTACATGCGACCAGCCCCACAACACCTTATCTGTCGTTACTCGCAAGGATGAGAGAGTTTAAAAAAGAGGATTTGGAAAAGGAACTCTACATGAAAAGAACGCTTGGCAAAATCAGGTATGTACGGAACACGATGTATGTTCTCACAAGACAATTCATTCCAACCGCCTTTGCCGCAACAAGAAAGATGGCTGAACCCAAATCTGAAGCCTACTCCAAATTCCTAGGAATAAGCGAGAAAGAGTACAAACTAATCTCAAAAAGAATCATTGAACTCCTCAGGGGAAAAGGCGGAAAGACCACGAAGTCAATCAAAGAAGAGCTAGGATCCAAGCTGAATATTTCGCCAATCGTGAATCTGATGTGTGACCAAGGGCTCTTGATTCGAGGAGCACCACAGAAAGGATGGAAGAGCAATCTTCACACATACCACTTGTTCAACGAGTATTTCTCCAACATCAGACTGGACCGAGTCGGAGAGGCAGATGCTAGGAGAATGGTCGTGGAAGTGTATATCTCCACCTTCGGACCAGTTACTGAAACCGACATCGCCTGGTGGACCGGGTTCCCCCAAAGCCAGATCAGCCAAATAATCAACGATTTGAAAGACAAAGTGGCTCACGTTGAAACCTCCGCAGCAGGCGACGATTACCTTGTTTCATCCCAGCAAATCGACTCACTAATGTCTATGAGGCCGATCAGGAGAAATGTGGCAAACCTGCTCCCAAGGCTTGACCCATATGTGATCAGTTACAAAGAGCGTGACCGGTATCTAGATTCAGAGAACCACCACTACGTTTTCGATCCCGCGGGAAATGCAACTTCAACTATTCTGCTGAACGGAGAAACCATTGGCATATGGGATGTCTGTGAAAAAGCAAGTCCTCTCATCAATTGTTCTTATTTGAAAGAGTACCGAAAAGGATGCTGAAGGACATCCACGTCATAGCGAAGAGAACCGGAAAGTTCATCATGGAAAAAGAAGTCCAAATCAAAGAGTGTGACTCCATGACATCTCTTACACACAGAACGGCTGGAGGATTCATGTCACCCCTTAAAGATAGCTAGGTTTGGTTGAGGTTTATAGTGATAAGTTGATGTCTCTCTTGTGCGAAAAGCGGATTGGGTAGATCGAGTATTTCTTATTAGAGACGCTCCCTAGGTTTGTTGAGAGAGACAGCTGAGTTAGGAGATTGCCCTCTTGGAAGATTACCGCCGTCTCGTCGTTTTCGATGTTGAAGGCATAATACTACCTAAGAGGCGTTTTCTGCCCTTCGAAGTGGCTAGCAGATTGGGACCCCTAACCTTCCTGAGGTTCATTGCGATCGGAGTTCTCTACGAGATTGGACTTCTCTCGCTAGAGACGGCTCTGCAAAGGATGTTTGGGCTCTTGAAAGGTATGTCCTTGGAGGAGATTTTCAACCGATACAAGCGGCTTCCTCTCATGCCTGGCGCCAGAGAGCTATTCAGCAATCTAAGGAGACTCGGATATAAGACAGCGTTGATCAGTTCTGGGTTGCCAAGGATCTTCGTCGAGGATCTAGCTCAAAGGCTCGGCGCTGACTATGCTTCCGGATTAGAGATGGGCTTGACTGATGGTCATCTAACTGGCGAAGTCTGGGGAGAAGCGATGCAGAAAGAAGGGAAAGCTATTGCACTAAAAGAGATCCTACGAAAAGCAGAGCTTTCCCCACATGATTGCGTCGTGGTCGCTGATGATAGAAACAATCTTCCTCTTCTTGATCTATGTCAACTAAGCATCGGCTTCAATCCGGACTTCATACTGAGCTTCAGGTCGGACAAAGTCATCAAGGCGAACCTACTAGATGTTCTTCCAATCCTCACCAAAGAGACTGTAGCCAATCCTTACACCCTAACCAGGAGCATGGCGTTACGCGAATTCATCCATATGAGCGGAATACTTGTACCCTTCATATGCATATACCTTCTCAGCACGCATTTCGTCGTCGCCTTGATACTGATGATCACCTCACTCTATACGACATCTGAATTCCTGAGGATGTTCGGAAGGAAGCTGCCCATCATCTCAACGATCACGGTAAAGTCCGCGGAGAAATCTGAGCTCCAAGAGTTCGCAATGGGCCCGATATACTTTGCACTTGGCATAGCAATCTCGCTTCTGATCTTTCCCCAGCCTGTGAGCTTCGCATCCATAGCCGTACTAACCCTAGGAGATAGTTTCGCAGCAATGTTTGGAGCGAGATTTGGGAGAACTGTCTTCCCTTTAAACAAAGGAAAGAATATTGAAGGTTCGCTCTTCGGTTGGTTATTTGCCTTCCTAGGGGCCCTTCTATTCATTCATCCGATTGGGGCCTTGGTTGCTGCCACTGCGGGCCTCCTAGCGGAGTGTCTCCCCTTACCTCTTAACGATAATCTAATCATACCTATGGCTTCAGGGTTCGTTCTTTCTTTTCTCTGAAAGCCTGCGCTATCCAGATTGCTGGATTCAGGACCCACCCACTATCGGGCCTCCGCATGCTAGGAAATCAGTGACTGTGCTGAAAGGCTTCGAATCTACACCTGAACAACAGATCATTATGCTAGCAGTAGTAGCGCTATTGATACTATGTTGAATGTGGCATGTGCAGTAGCCGCCATAGTGTATGATCGGAACCTATCATATAAGATGCCGAGGAATAAGCCTACTACAAAAGTTCCGATGATGTAGACTGCTTGGGGGTCGAAATGGGCTAGTCCGAACGCTATGGAGGCTCCAATAATGGCGACGGGCAAAGAATACCTCCTTTTCAAGGCATTTTGCAGGAAACACCTGAAGGCAAATTCCTCACTCGCTCCCGTAACAAACATAAGCAGAATTGTGGCGGGTGGAGACTCCTCCACCAGACCAACTATGAATTCTTCTGCTTCACCTACGGCCTTACTTGGGCCCAATAGATACGTTAAGACGAGGACAAGAGTGATGCTCACAATCCACAGGCAGATGCCTAGTATGGGACCATAGACCAAATGCTTAGCACTGCCAAACATCATGTACTTCCTAACTCCGACTTTCTTGTAGATCATATAAATGAGCGGGATTAGAAGGAACATTGACTCACCGATTGCTGAGGCAATGTGCATTGCCAGAGGGAGACCTGTGGCCATCAAAAGCGAAGCGCTGAGTATCATGGAAAAAAAGGCCGCCGAGACAACCAAGACAGCCATTATTGGAGATATCTGGGGGACAAGTCTACTTCCACAGTATGGACAAAAAAGACTCTTTAGGGGAGTTTCCATATCACATTTGGGGCATCTAACCATCAGGATTCCTTCACCAAATGGGGTTGATTCAACCAGTTAAATCCTTTATTGATCTGTGATGAATACGATAACAGCTCTGTTCGTCGCACATGGCACCAACCACTCGGTCAACTGGTTGAATAGACAACCTTTTGGAGCCAAGCCTTTACATCCCTTCCTCTCTCCCAGAAACTTCAAGCCCAATCCGGTACTGCTATGGCATAAGGTTCACTTTGCGCCGACACTGAAGAAATCTCGAAAGCATATGATGGACGTAGTTCAGCAAACCTTCTTCTCAGGTACATTCTTGCCCAATCGTGTGGCGGTATCATAACGTGCCAGGTCAGATAGATCTCCCATTCGTCCGAGAAAAAGATGTAGTGCATTACGACAAGTATTCTCGGATTCACGATCGTGCCAGTCCACTTAGTCCCATTTGTTATTCCCAGCTCAGAGTGGTTCTCGGCAAGCCACGAGATAAACTTGTCACGCGTTTTGGCGGCATAGAAACCAAGAGTGTCTTCTCCGGGAATCACTTTGATGGCAACTTTCTCAGTTTGAACCAATCCATGTCGTGCTCCAGTGATCGTAATGTGAAGCGTCTCGTTGATGCTTGCTTGACTTGGAACAACAGTAACGTCGGCGATTCGCCCAGCCTCTATTGACTGCGGGTAGACTGTTACACTCGCCATCTTTTCTGCACTTGTCGCTGAAATATCAACAGGTTCTCCAAGACCTTTGCTCCCTTGCAGCCAGTTTTCTTCGTCTTCGATAACAACTAGGAATACGCATCGCTGCTCAGCAACAGCCATAACGTCTGCCTCATCTGTGCCTGGGGGAGATGCAGGTCTACGAGTAACTAGTAATCTAAACGGGGTTGGTGTGGCATATCTCCACACAAACAGACTAGCAACAGCAACAACCACAATGACAACGGTAATGGTACGCCTACTCATCACGAACAGCTATATGGGAAGAACCAAAGGATTAGGCTTTTCCACACACTATTTGGCCAAAACGCTCATTTTCGTAAAACGCCAAGCTTTGCTGAAATGACGAAACCTCTATCCGACCTCTATCAATTAAAGAAGATGAACAGCACTGGCATGAGAAGCTGAACTCCCTCAAACCGGCAAGACGCCCCTAATCTATAGCTTCGACGGGATTCCAACACTAATCCGCCTGTAGAATAGGCTGTTGGAGACCCAGATTCCTGTAAAGAGTGTCTCGAACCTAATGGTTTCCATGCTGGTAATCCCCATCAGCAAATTAGACACAACTATGGTAGTGTAGCTAATCCAATGTTACGTTTCCTATCGCCCAATCAACAAATCTTATATACCCGCGCAATGAACACTCTGCTTTGGGGGTTCAATGAGTTACTTTCTGGATCCTCCAGCACTTCTTCTTCTGGGCATTGTTGTATACTACCTATCTAAGAGGTTTAGATGGAGCCTGAATGTTACTTGGGCGATGATGGGAGTGATTTCTTTAGGTTTCTTTGTGGGTGGAAGCACTCTTCTCTATCTGGGTGTCCTCGGTTGGCCTTTGCCCCCAACGCCCGGCCCGATATGGATGTTCCACACAAACTTAACAGGTATTGCAAAATCAGATGTTCATCTAGCTTTGGCTGTTCTTATGCTTCTAATCTATCCTCTGTGGCATTTGTTAGGTTACTTTCTTGCTCTACGTAGAGATGTTGGTTCTTTTCTTCTAAGGATAGCTTCGTACAAGGATGTCAAAAGCAGGAAAGAGCGCCAAGAAACCAAGATCAAAGTAAAGAGGGGATCTTCCCCCCGAGAGATAACGAGAAGTGCAATTGATGCGTTGGGTGGAATGAAGGAGTTTGTCAAAAGAGGAAACAACGTTCTGGTCAAAGTGAATATCTGCGGTGGAAACCCTCACCTGCCCGGCTCTTATACGAACCCTGAAGTCGTAGAAGAGATCGTTAGTATGATCCGAGAGGCAGGCGCTGCACCTACTATCGTAGATTCTGACATGATTTGGACGAAGTTTGATCCTGTGGCTGATGCCGAAGGCTGGAAGAAATGGGCTGAGCAAGTGAATGTGCCCCTAGTCAACCTAGCAAAGACTGAGTTGGTACGCTTCAATTTCGGCGAAGGAAGCGCTACTGGAATCGTGCCGGTCTCAAAACTACTTCTTGAGGCCGATGTCATCATCTCTGTCCCCACAATGAAGACACATCTGCTAACGAATGTAACTTTGGCTATGAAAAACATGTACGGCACATTTCCAGAGGAGAATAAAGCGAAATTTCACCGATTTGGCATCGAAGACGTTGTATTGGAAGTTAACAAAGCTTTCACTCCTAACCTGATTGTCATAGACGGTACCACAGGAGGAGAAGCTTTTGGCCCTCTTTCGAGCAGTCCAGTCGATTTCTGCACCGTGATAGCTTCTAACGATGTCGTTGCTGCAGATTCTGTTGCCTGCCAGTTAATGGGATATGACCCCCTCAGCATCGTACATATCAAGAAAGCTCATGAAGAAGGCTTGGGTAACGCCAGAGTGAAATATGACACTGCATCTCTAGAGCCACATGCGAAAGATGGCAAGTGGGAGAAACCCGATCCATTGGCGTCAACCATATACGAAGGACTTGTTGAAGCCTTTCTTCTATTGCCAGGAATGCAGGATTTCTTTGATGTGGCTGCAGATTTTGCACTCTATGGTCTGGCCACACATCCACCATTCAGAAACATAACTCCCGAGATTGAACGGCTATTCAATGTCATAATCACCGATGTTAGAGACGCTCTTTCGAGAAGTGGATACAGTCCGATTGAGGGAAGCGAGGACCGGGTTGCACGGGAAGTAGAAAGGGTTGTGAAAAAAATGGATGAACTCTGGAAAGGGGGACTCTTCATCAGCTAAAGGAAGGGAAACCATACGCGTGCAAACACTGTTCTGGCCTTGGCCTTCGTGATTTCGGGTTTTCTTCTCTGCAGTCTAGCGCTCATCTTTCTCAACGTTCAGATCCCGCAAGAACCTTTCTCTTCTTGGTCAGAGATTCCGTATGCAGGTATGTTCCTCTACGCGGGTATAATCTGTCTGATTGCAGCTATGATCTTTCTGTTGATGGAAACCCAAGAGGCCAGGCTGGTCATCCCCCGGAACATCCCTATTATCTCCGCTATCATAATTGCGAATTTTGCAGCATTCTTTTGGGGAAGATACTATTCACTCACACCCGTTTTCTTTGTCATTGGTTTGGTTGGCACCTCAATAATCAGTACTTGGATCGTTATTGGCATGAAAACGAAAGACCTTGTGACTCTCATAGTAGCATCTACGCTATTGGCGGCGATTGATGAGTATGCCCACACATCCGCAGGCACATTGAAGTACTTTGACCAGGGAGTTCCTTCACTCCTTACAGTCTTTGGCTGGAGCCTATTTCTGATGCTTCTGGTGACAGTAGCCAGAGTAGTAACTAGGATTCGGGGGTTGGCAGTACGAGACGCCAAAGCTTTTAGAACTGTGCCAGTTATGGTATTGACTATTCTTATCCTAGTTGTGACTGTGCTTCAGAGATATGGCAGCGTTTTCAACTGGGTTATGGTTCTCGTATATACGATGTTGATCTTGGCAAGCTTCCACTATAGCTATTTGCATTCGTTTGGGTGGAACCTTTTCTTGGTAATCCTCAGTCTGGTGTTTGGTTTTGGCATGGAGTATATGGGGAGGCTGGAGGGACTTTGGACATTCAGATTTATGGAGCCTGTCTCGCTCCTTATATTGTTCAGCTGGCCTCTTAGAACCTGCACAGTTAACGCTTTCTGTTGTATGTTCAATGTTGACTTCAGCGATGGCGGTGAGCCTGGAAGACCAGAAATGTCACTAGAGCTTGACAGTCAGAAGAGCATATTCGTCGTCGCCGATACGCATTTTGGACTCAAGAAGGATGATCAGTACTGCGACCCTAATAGTTTTTCGGACTTCCTGAATTGGATGAGCGCATTGGAAAGAGAAGGAAAGGAGACATTGCGCTTGGGGTTCTGGAGTGAGAAAGAGGAGCACATGCACCTGCGAGCTCCTGAAAAATTCATCTTCCTCGGTGATATTCTGGAACTATGGGATGCAACCGCAAACTCAATCAATTTGTGCACAAGATCTGTGATGCAGTCTGTTTTTGATTTGGCTTGCGAGAAGATCTATGTGCTGGGGAACCACGACTATGATCTAGCAGATACACTGGGCAAATATCCGTTCGGCTCTTCAACCATAAGCATTGTAGAAGAAGAATATGCTACAACGAAAGGCAATCAAAAATACCTTTTCGTACACGGTCACCAATTTGACAAGCTATTCACTCTGCCCTCTTGGAGAGCACTGTCTTACATTCGCCATGCGGCATTAGCCCTTGGCCTATACAACGTAGTCTTTGTAGTACTGTTCATTGTTGGTCTTGGGCTTGAGGTAACTATTGGATTCGGTGGTGTCGCAGACAAGATGCTTCTTTCGCTTTTGGGAGCTATCTCCGTGCCTTTTTTGCTCGTTAGATTTGGAAGGGATATTTGGAACCACTTTAGATCTACGAGACATAAGCCTAGAGAGGCTGAGATAGGTTTTGAACGTTGGTGGAAGGCTTTCTCTCAAAGAGCTGGTCCCTCGTATGATTGGAATATCATCTATGGACATACCCATACTATTGACTTTTGGAGAAAGATTGATGGAGAGAAAGTATTGACAATGTTCAACATTCCGTCGTGGGTGAGAGATTTCAAACAAAAAGGAGATATTTCTCTTGAAAAGGTCTTACGTCATACCTTTCTATACATAGACGATGAAACTGTGGAGTTCCTAGGATGGGATACCAGAAAGAAAAGACCCTTCCTAATACCAAAGGATGTCATCATCGAAAGACGACAAAAGGGGGAAATATCTGGCCTGATGGCGTACGGGATAGATGAGAAACTAAGGGATATTGGTTGGCCTGAAGAACTGATTGGCAAGTGGCTATGGTATAATGTCGCAGATGACATTGTTGCATAGCCTGCCCAGCTCGATGCTCAGTACGAGTTTGTCTCGGTCGACTTGTAGTTTCTAAGTCACTATCACCATGCATGGCCGTGTTCCGTTTTGAGGCTTCACGGCCCAGTGTTCAGAGACCAGCAGGATTATGTGCCCAAAACAGCTAAGACCGAGGCTGACGCTTGTATCGTGATCGAGGTGTCGCCGAGTTCGTCTTTGGCTTCGGTCATGCTGCGCCAGACATGGAATTCCCGTAGAAGAGAGGCGCTTTTTCTTCACCGAAAACCAAAGGAGCCGTGAAATCACGAGTGGGCAAGCCAATAGAGCACTGAAGCAAAGAAATCCATATTTCCTAGTTTCGTCCTACTGGCGGTTATGAATGCAAGGGAGAACTACATTCGAGCTGCCCAATTCGATTGTCCAGAATGGATTCCTAGTCTTGTTCACATCTACTCCTCAACTTGGAAGAAACACAGAGAGAGAATGGATGACTTGGTCCTGCGTTATCCTCACCTGTTTGACAAGGGAGGAGAGGTTCGTGGTACAGATGAAATGCCCTGGCGGACTGAAGAGTTCAGTCCCGCCTATAGGGCTGGCGAATACTATACAGACCCTTGGGGATGTGTTTGGTACAATGTGAGTGGAGGCTTAAAGGGGCAAGTTGTCAAGTCGCCCTTGACCGATTGGAACGCTTTGAGCTCGTACAGAATTCCTGATCCCCTGATCTGGGGGGACTTTGGACCGATTGGCGACTGGGAGGAGATACGGGCCAAATCCGAGAAGAGGAGGCGAGAGGGCCGCGTGACCGTGGGCGACGTGGGCTATTTCTACCATAGACTCACCTTTCTGAGAGGGTTCAAAAACCTGATGATGGATTTTATGACAGGCCCTCCCCAATTGACCAAGCTTGCCGACATGATGGTTGAAAACAAGCTGAGACTCATAGATAAGTGGCTGGAGATTAACGTAGATGTCATAGCGTTCGTTGATGACCTTGGGACCCAAACATCGCTGCAGATGAGTCCAGCAACATTCCGAAGGTACTTGAAACCTGCCTATGATCGTATGATGAACTCATGTCGCGAAGCGAGCCGCATCATATATCTCCACTCGGACGGACACATTGTGGAGCTCACCGACGACTTCGTCGATCTGGGGATCAACATCATAAATCCCCAATTCAGGGCGAACGGCCTCAATAGCCTCGTCCAAAAGTGCAAGGGCCGGATATGTGTCGACCTAGACCTCGACAGGCAACTCTTTCCCTTCGCCACGCCCAAGAGGCTAAAGAATCACGTAAAGGAAGCGGTGGCAAGGCTCGGCGCCAAAGAGGGGGGGTTGATGCTGTTCGCCTCGTGCTCACCTGACGTGCCTTTAGCCAACATAGAGGCAATCTGTCAATCCTTGGATGAGTACCGGTTCTTTCATTCTTGAGCAATCGCAATGTCTCTGTTCGTGTTGACTAGTGGTATCATCATATCCGGGTCCATTTGTTACCTCGGAGGTTTTGCCTGTAAGCGATTTGCGGGTCGATGTGTAGCAGCTGGCAAGGGCGGCATCTACTCAAGAACCACAATATCATATATTCTGAGTTCGGGGATCACTGTCTGAACGCCTTCGTTCACACTTTTCAATATCAGGTTTTGCTCTCCGAGCTCAGGCGAAACTAAGGAGGCTTTCTGCACATCGAACCCCGGCCTGACAGTGAGCTTGATGTTCTTCAAGGTTTCGAAGTACTTGTAGTTAAGAAGGTGCACCACGGCCCTTTTTTCCTCCGCTCCTGTGATCTCCACGAAGACATAAGGGTGAGGCAGATTGCCCAGTTCCACTGAGGCGGTTCCGTGCAATGCCCAGAGCACGGCATTCTTAAGCAGTTGGTAGCCCCTAGGAAGAAGCACTCCGTCTTCGACGCAGCTGATGTCGCACGCTGAAGTCTTGGCGTCAATACTTGGCAGGAAGACGACACGGGCTTCCTTCCTTTCAGCCCATATTTCAGTTCCGTGCGGATAGCTGATTCCCAGAATCTCCTTTACCCCGTAGTCTCCTCTGTACTCGTAGCTTTCGGTATAGATACCCGGATGCCCCACGAGGACGAGGCTTCCTCCGCGCTCAACGTAATCCTTCAACTTGTCACAATGAACCTGTGACAAGAGTAAGATGTTGGGCAAAACCAGCGCCCTGTATGGTTCAAGATTTCCATCAAGTTCGTCTATGATGTCGAAGGGTATCTGGCTTTGAATCAATGTCTGCTCCACTCCTAGCGCGTAAGGGTAGATTTGACTGCTTGCCCACTTCATGTAGCCTGGCTCAAAGACGCCGAGGTTGCAGATGGACTCATGCCCCTCATAGAGATCCCAGTTTGCATCCACAAAACTGTAGTATTCTCTCGCCGCCGTTCGTTGCGCTTCGAACTCGTCGGCGGTAAGGATTGTATACTTGTCCGTAAACCTTTCCGTGGCTGGAAGGACGAGGCTGGATACACATGCGGCCGCCTCGGCGATGCCCAGCTTCAGCTGGACAGGGGTCGGCGCAGAATACGCTGGTGCCTCTGCAGCGAAGACTGGGTAACTTACGGCAACGTGTCGTTTCCCCTTTGCGAGGCACTTAGCTCTTTTGTAGGCTCGAACTGTGTTTACGATGCACCCTCGACGAACCCTCGCTAGCGTAAAGGACTCCATGAGTATCATGTCTTCCAGGGAAGCTATCTCTTTCGGCTCCTCTCCCCACCAGGAGAAGTTGTCGACCAAAGCCCAGTTGGATGTGACAACGACATCGGCTCTTACAGACCTTGCATATGCTGAGAGCCCCCTTATGTGGTCTGTAATGCTGTCCACTCTAAGACGGTAGATCTCCCTTCCAACCGGATCTTGGTACGAAAGGCTTCTTCTTAAGATGGCTTCTTCGGAGAGGTTGAATCCCTTTGAAACCAACCGTTCCCGAATTCTGTTCCTACAGACTTGGCACCAACAGTCCGCTCCAGGATGATCAGGCCGAACCATGTTGTCAAAGAAGACGCCGTCGGAGCCAGCCTTAAGTGCTTCCTTCATCAGCCCCTTCAGATAGCTCCTCCATCCGTCGTTATTGACACACAAGTATCGCCGACCCCTGTGAACTCCCATGTAAGGAACAGGGTTTCCCTCTTTGTCTGTGCACTCCCAATTCTTGGACTCCGGGATCTCATCGTGGAAGGCTTTCCAAACGTAATTGCTTAGCTGCATGTAAGCCAAGGTTCGAACATTGTTTTTCTTGCAGAGTTTAATGAAGTTCCTTGCCACACGCCGTCCATCTGCCTCAGCCCTAGGAGGCCAACCCCAGCTGTATGTGAAGAACAGGGCGTTCACGCCTGACGCCATCATCCTGCGAAGTCCCTCCTCCTGGTACGCCTTGGTGTAGGCATCCTCATCCACAAGGTGGCCTAAACCGTGTATGCCAAGATATTTTACCTTGGCATACATGTCAATGGTCTCGGGACCAGCCCAGTAGTATGCAAAGTTAGCTTTCCGAATCCAGTTCGCTCCCATTTTGACCACAACCCTACGCCTTTGCGCCCCCAACATAAAACCGTTGCCACTGCGTCTGCTTTGGTCCTTCGTACAGAAGTCTTAAGCCTAAGTGGTCTTGAGAGAGTTCTATCTTCGTTAGATACCATACCCCCTAGGTTTATATGTAATGTTAGAAGTAATGTGGTTGGTAACGATGAAGAAGCAGACAGGCATATGGGTTGACGGTCAAGTTTGGCAAGCCTATAGGGAATTGTGCAGCCGCGAAAAGCTGCGGCCAGCCGAACCAATAGAGAGGTTCATACGCTTTGTTATGCGTGACGGCTCTGCGTTGTCAGTTCTGAATTGGCTGGAGAAGGCTGGAAAAGTTGAGGGTTTAGATGCCTACGCGCGAGTGTTGTTGAATTGGTACAAGAACGGAAAAATGTCGATAGATGTAACGGATGAAGATGAAGCACCTATAGAGCCGATGTTGCTTTCCGCCCTGAAGGAGGTTGCTGATCCTGAGATTAGGAAAGCAATAGAGGAAGAGCTGTTGATAAAAACCCCTGAAGAGAAACCCAGCAAGAAGCAAGCTAAAACGGAAGAAGAAATAACCGAAAAGCTGGAGAAGCTGAAAAAAGAGATTAAGCGCTAAGGCTGAGCAACCTCTCAACCACTTCCAAGACCACTTCACAGAACATCGAAAGCCGGTTCCCCAAAAACTGAGACTGCTGAGAATAACCTTCCACGCCCTCCCCCTTGGAAAGCCACAATGGAATACCACCAAACAAAAGACATTCTCTATGTCAAGCAAGTCTTAGGCCACAAACGAATCGAAAACACCCTCATCTACGCACAACTCGCCGAGGAACTCTTCAAAGACCAGATCGAATACGTATCAAAAGTCGCCAAAACAGAAGGTGAAGCCTGTACACTCATGGAAGCAGGATTCGAATTCGTATGCGACTTCAACGGAAACAAGATCTTCTGAAAAAGAAAAACTTGGAACTGGCAAGGCACATCACCCTGCGTAAACCCCCCGTCGATTTCAACGTTGTGGTGCGGGGAGTTCGGTCTGTCTCTTATACACATCTCCGAGCCCACGAGACCGTACTAGATCTC
>CAZQDW010000004.1:0-23543 GCA_964592315.1 uncultured Candidatus Bathyarchaeia archaeon | reverse complement strand
GTTGGCAGAAGCGCTCCTTGATGTTAATGGACTAACTACTTATTATCTCGCCAGAGACGCTCCTGTCAAGGCAGTTGAAGACGTTAGCCTAGAGATAAGTAGTAACGAAATTTTTGGTATAGTCGGAGAATCGGGATGTGGAAAGTCTACTCTTGCCGCATCCTTGCTTAGACTTTTGAAGCCTCCAGGAGAGATAATTTCGGGGCGAATTATTTTTGACGGCGTTGACATTCTAGAACTTCCACTGAAGGATCTCAGAGAATTGAGGTGGAGTAGTATTTCATACATACCTCAAGGTGCCATGAACTCTCTGGACCCAGTGATGAAGATCGGTGATCAGATCGAAGAAGTTATAAAGGTCCATAAGGGCAAAGTCCCAAAGAGCGACGTTAAAAAACGAATAGAAGAACTCCTAAGAAGCGTGGGACTAGACCCCGTTGTCGTGAATAGCCACCCTCATGAACTTAGTGGAGGTATGAAGCAGAGAGCTATAATAGCGATGGCTATAGCTCTTTCTCCCAAGCTCATACTGGCCGATGAGCCTACAACAGCTCTAGACGTCGTCGTCCAGAGAGGAATTCTTCAGCTTCTATTTCATATCAAGGAGCAACTGAATACTTCCATCATCCAAATAACGCATGACATGGCAGCTCAAGCTGAAATATGCGATAACCTAGCAGTCATGTACGCGGGCAAGATAGTGGAAATGGGAGACATAAGAAAGCTTTACAATGATCCATTACACCCGTACTCTCAAGCTCTAATTTCTTCAATACCCTCTTTGACAGAGGAAAAAAAGTTGAAAGGTTTATCTGGGTTCCCACCCAGTTTGAAGTATCCTCCGCCGGGGTGCAGGTTCCATCCAAGGTGCCCACAGTTCGTGCCAGGCATATGTGATAAGAAAGCCCCACCGACTATAGATGCTAAAGGTCGAAAAGTAGCTTGCTACCTATACAAGTGAGGAGCACAATGAAGACTAACGATCTATTAGAAATCAAAAGCCTCACAAAAACATTCGCATCTAGAGGTCTTATGAAGAGAAAAGAGATTGTTGCTGTAGACGGAGTATCATTTTCTTTGTCCGCTGAAAAACCCATAATTCTGACTTTGGCAGGTGAAAGCGGAAGCGGGAAAACTACTACAGCCCGTCTCATCTTAGGATTCATAAAGCCTACGTCAGGCAAGATAATGTACAATGGTAAAGACATATGGGAGATGGATCCAACTGAATGGAAGGAGTACAGAAGGGAAATTCAGGCAATATTTCAAGACCCTTATGCAGCATTTAACCCCGTTCATAAAATCGATCGCGCATTATCCCTGCCGATCAGAAAGTTCAATCTAGCGAATTCGAAAGCGGAGGAAAAAGAACTAATATTCAAAGCTCTAAAGGATACAGACCTGAAGGCAGATGAGATCTTAGGAAAATATCCTCACGAACTTAGTGGTGGGCAAAGGCAGAGAGTTATGGTCTCTAGAGCTTTTCTGCTTAAGCCGAAAGTTGTCATCGCGGATGAGCCCGTATCTATGATCGACACCTCACTTAGAGCGAACATTCTGAACCTCATGTTGGAACTTAAAGAAAAATTAGGCATCTCCTTCCTGTATATTACTCATGATCTATCTACTGCTCGATACATCAGCGATGAGATCTTAATAATGTACCTTGGAAGTATCATGGAAATGGGCCCCATAAATGAAGTAGTTATTAACCCGTTACATCCCTACGTCCAACTTCTGATACATTCTATCCCCAAACCTGACCCTGACGAACGATGGGAAAAACGCATAGACCTCTCAACAATAGAGCTAGACTCTTTATCTACAACATATGGGAAAGGATGCAAATTTTATCCTAGGTGCCCCAGTAGAATGGAGAAGTGTAAGATGAAGATACCTGAGCTTGTTGAAGAAAGCAATAGACGCGTTGCCTGTTTTCTTTATGACTGATATTCTTAGAGAAAAATATATTAATCAAAATTTTGCATCATCCAGCGAAGGGTGATTCAGCGTATGTTGTCTATTAAGGGAGGTAAACCCGTTAGAGATAAGGAGTGGCCTACATGGCCAGTATACGACCAGCGTGAGTTAAAAGCGTTACAAGAAGCTTTAGAGTGTGGTACATGGGGAGGAGGTGTTTTTAGAAGCGGCCCAAAAGAAGCAGAATTTGCAGAAAAATTCGCCCACCATCACGGCTGTAAGTATGGTATATGCGTGTCATGTGGCAACGCTTCTCTCCACGTATCCTTATTAGCTAGCGGAATTGGCTTAGGCGACGAAGTGATAGTTCCAGACCTAACCTTTTGGGCGGGTACGGCAAGCCCTGTATTGATGGTGGGAGCTACACCCATAATAGTGGATGTAAATCCAGAGACGTACGCTTTAGATGTGGGGAAACTCGAAGAATCGATAACCGACAAGACCAGAGCGGTGATGCCCGTATATAGTAATGGAACTTGTCCGGATATGGATGAGATCATAAGGCTCGCTAAAGAACATGATTTGGTTATGATAGAGGACTGTGCAAGGGCGCACGGCTTCGTATGGAAGGATAAACCAGCAGGTTCTATAGGTGACATGGGCTGCTTCAGTTTCCAACAATCAAAATTCATGACTGCAGGCGAGGGGGGAATAATTGTCACCAATAGCCAAGTATACAAGGAAAGATGCCACGCTATAAAAGATTGTGGAAGAGAAAGAGAAAGAGACCTCTATAGCGCAGGAGTTACTAACTGGTGGAATTTCAGGATGACCCAGTTCCAAGCAGCTATCCTATTAATCCAGCTCGAAAGGCTTGAAGAACAGTTAGAAAGAAGACAAGCAAACAGCGAATATCTCGACAAGGTGTTAGATGAGATAGAAGGCATACAACCCATCCTAGTTGACCACAGATTGACTAGACATCAGCCTTGGCCTTATGTCTTTAAGTATAATTCAGACTATTTTAACAAAGCAGAGATAGACACGTTTATCGCGGCATTGAGAGGAGAGGGTATACCTTGTTCAAGGATGGAACCGCCACTTCATCTATCTTTGGACTTTCCTGAAGGTTCGGCGGGACACAAACTGTACGTAGAGAAGAAAGAAGAAGCTAGAGCGATGTTTCCCGTATCTGAAAAAGCTTACTATGAAGAAGCTGTCTGCCTGCCTCAGAATCTATTTTTAGCGAAGAAAGAAGACATGGATGACATAACTGAAGCAATACGAAAGATACAGAGATATTCAGACAAGCTATGAGGAAGCAGATTGAAAGATCAAACATAATGAATAGCAATTAGTCCGTAAAATCGTAGACTCATTCCATTTTCAAAGCTAAGAAGATCTCCCCACGAATAAGATCAACACACGCTTGTTTGCAAAGAATCCTATATTTCCACTTGTGTTTCTTAAAATTTGGCGCAAGAGATGGAAACCACCACTTTCTATTATATGAAATCCTAAGTGCAAACCAGAAACGTAATGGGTGGTTAGATAAGTTGGAAGTATGGCGTTCAATTGATCTGGGAAAAGCAGAACCGCTTATGGCTCAAACTTTCTATGAAGCCGTA
Source organism: uncultured Candidatus Bathyarchaeia archaeon (assembly GCA_964592315.1). Classification (GTDB taxonomy): domain Archaea; phylum Thermoproteota; class Bathyarchaeia; order Bathyarchaeales; family WAQA01; genus CAZQDW01. The sequence continues at coordinate 19,995 of CAZQDW010000004.1, read as the reverse complement.
GGTTACCTCGTGGATGCGGGCCTATCGCCCAACACTATCATCTTATGTCAACCTTCCGCCCCATACGTCTGCATTGGCTTTCATCAAAGATTGGAAGACGAGATTGACGTTGAATATTGCCACAGTAGAGGCTTTCCGATAATCAGAAGATCTCAAGGTGGAGGTGCAACGTACTTGGACGGAAACCAAGTTTTTTATCAAGTTGTCGCGAGAAAAGAAAGCAAGGTTGTCCCGCTAAAGATTGAGAAGATTTTCGAAAGATTCTTGGCTGTAACAGTATTCGTTTACCGTAGACTAGGCTTAGCCGCTGAGTTCAGAGCTCTCAATGATGTTGTTGTGCATGGTAGGAAAATATCCGGAAATGGTGCTGGTGACTTTGGAGAGAACACGATGATACTCGTTGGCAATATTATCATGGATCTAGACTACGAATCAATGATTCGCATCTTGAAGGTTCCAAGTGAGAAATTCCGCGACAAAACAGCGAAGAGTATTCACGAATGGGTAACGTCACTCAAAAGAGAACTCGGTTATCTCCCTGAAACTGAGCTAATCAAGAACTTGCTTACTGAGGGTTACGAAAAAGTTCTAGGAATTGAACTGGTTCCCTCTCAGCCCTCGGAAGATGAGAAGGCCGTATGGAGGGACAGAGTCAGACCCCGGCACATCTCTGAGGAGTGGATTCACTTGTCTGATTTGACGGACAAGAGACCTACAGCTGATAGAAGTGTCAAAATTGCAGCGGATGTTAAGATCGTGGAGGTCACCCATAGAGCCAAGAAACTGATTAGGATCAGTGCTCAAATATTGGGTGACAAGATTCTGGATATTTCTATCACAGGAGACTTCTTCTTGACGCCTGTAGATGCCGTGTCAAAGATTGAATCGAGCCTAAGAAATGTCTTACTTTCTCATGATAGGATTCTCAGAACAATTCGTGACTGTTTTGAGGATGAAGAAATACAATCCCCTGGCATCAATCCGGAAGATTTCGCAGAAGCCGTGATGAAGCTTAAAGAACTGGCAGAAACATAGCGCTCGGTAAGTCTATCCGTATTTGAGAAGAATTGCAGGGTGGTTATTTTGGTTGAAACTTCTATTGGGATTGCTTTCTCTAGGGCACGTGGTATTGGTAGGAAGACATCTACCAACGGTGTGCAAAGAACCTCAACGGGATTCGGATACTCGTCTTTTCCCCGAACTCAACGGGTAGATCTAGCCCAATTCCCTTTAATCTCGAGGTCCTAGCCACGGCTGCGCTTTCGTTGTCCCAGAATATTCTAACGGATGGCTCCAGACTTTGGGAAGTTGAGCATTAATAACCCCTTCTTTTTATATGCGTAAACTATAAGGGTGTTTGAAAGCATTCCCAAGCGTCACTATATTAAGGATGAAGGTGAGGATGCTCGTCCCATAAAAGTTATATTGTAGACGCTGAGGATCTGGATCAGAATTTTAGTAGGAGACTCACAAACCAGTTAGGCAGAGAAAAAGTATTGCCGTGTATTCAGTGCGGAACTTGCGTCGCTAGTTGTCCTGTAAGAACATTCCAAGAAGGATATAACATACGCCGAATCATAAAAATGGCACTACTGGGAATGAAGAAACAGGTATTAACAGACCCCTTCATCTGGATATGCTCAACGTGTCTTTCATGCTATGAGAGATGCCCTCAAGACATAAAGCCGTCAGATGTCATGAATGCGATAAGAAATATCGCAGTTCAAGAGGGAATAATACGTGGCATGTACAAGAAAATACTTGAGAACATCTGTAATCATGACAGACTGTATCCCATAGACGAATTCATACAAGACGAACGAATGGATTTGGGACTACCAAGAATAATGACAGACCTTGGAGAAGGCAAGAAGTTGGCTCGGAAATGAAATATGCACTTTTCCTAGGTTGCACGATCCCCGCTAGGGCAGTCAATTACGAGTTGTCCGCGCGGACAGTTGCCCAAGCACTCGGAATGGAGTTTGTAGATCTGCCCTTCATATGCTGCGGCTTTCCATTAGAACCAGTAGATAACGTACTCGCATTTAGTCTAGCGGCAAGAAACTTGATGATCGCAAAGAAAGAAAACTTGGATATCGTCGTCTTGTGCAGTGCATGCAGGGGAACGCTCGACACCGCGGCTTCAGTTCTGAACAAAGACACTGATCTTCTGAAAAAGGTGAACGCGAGGCTAAACCGACTTGGCTTGAAGTATGAGGCTGGTGTACGTGTCAAACACTTTGGTAGGGTACTGGTCGATTATTATGGAACCGAAAGATTGCGGAGATTAATAAGAAAACCACTCGACCGCTTAAGAATCGCGGTCCACTATGGTTGCCACTATGTAAGACCATCCGAAACGCAATATGCATTTGATGACCCTGAAGCCCCTGAAAGCATCGACGAGATAGTCAAGACGACAGGCGCGAAAAGTATTGAGTATGTTGGGAAGATGGACTGCTGCGGTGGTGCAGTCGTGGGAATTGATGAAGAAGTAGCCGTAAAGATGGCTAAGATGAAACTCGATCACATCGCAGAAGCCGAAGCCGATGCCTTGGTACTTTGCTGTCCATTCTGTGCGGTAATGTATGACAAATTCCAAGGCACAGTCGCTGAGAATCTTAGAGGAGGGGTTCAGTACAATATTCCTGTCCTTTATCTTCCACAATTGCTGGGACTCGCATTAGGTTTGAAACCAGATGAACTGGGCTTAGGTATGAATGCCGTTAGCGCTGAACAGCTTTTGGGAAAGTTGGGATAGAGACGTGATCGGTGTATTCATATGCCGGTGTGGCGGGAACATTTCAAGAACCGTAGATTTGGAAAAGGCTAAAGTGGAAATCAGCGAACTTGAGGATGTTTCTACAGTAGAGATTGCAGAGTTTCTGTGCTCCGACCTCGGACTCCAGATGATAAGAGAGGAAATAAAGAAACTGGGGCTCAAGAGGGTCGTTATTGCTGCTTGTTCTCCGCATATGCATGAAGAGACCTTTAGAAACTCGATCGCCGGAGCTGAGTTGAATCGTTACCTTCTTGAACACGTGAACATCAGAGAGCACTGTTCATGGGTGCACAATGACATAGATAAGGCTACGAAGAAAGCCATCGATCTGATAACTGGCGGAGTGTTTCGAGCGAGGGAGCTCGAACCCCTCGAACCCCTCGAAGTTGAAGTGAGCAAAAAAGTAATGATAATTGGTGGCGGCATTGCGGGGATAACAGCGGCTCTTCAGCTAGCCGACCTCAACCACGAGGTGATCTTGGTCGAAAGGAGACCAAGCATCGGCGGACGAATGGCTCAGCTTAGCAAGGTATTTCCTACTTTAGACTGCGCTCCGTGCATATTGAGCCCTCTGATGGCTGATACGAAAGCGGCCCCAAATATCAGGGTCTCGACATTGTCAGAGGTTGAAGAAGTTGCCGGCGGGCCTGGAAACTTCAGGGTAAAAGTTAGAATTCGAATAAGAGGGGTTGATGTCGATAAATGTCTAAAATGTGGTGGCTGTGAAAAACTATGTCCGGTGACCGTTTCGGACGAGTTTGAGGAGGGGATGTACAAGAGGAAAGCAATTTATATGCCCTTCGATCAGGCAATCCCATCTGCATATGTGGTGGACTTCAAGAACTGCATCAAATGCGGGAAATGCGCTGAATTTTGTCCAGTTAATGCGGTAGACTTAGAAAAGGATGATGAACAGATGACACTCAAAGTTGGAGCCATCATTGTTGCAACCGGATTCGATCTTCTGAACGATAAAAGGATCATGCGTCGTTATCTATCGCATCCTCAATGCATCACATCTCTCCAGCTGGAAAGGTTGATAGAAAATGAGCTGGCAGCGGGAAAAGTCCTGAAAACTCCCATTGGACAAAGGATAAAGAAGATCGCGTTCATTTTGTGCGTGGGATCGAGAGATCCGCATCTAGGTGTTGAATACTGCAGCAGGGTCTGTTGCCCCTACTCGATCAAAGAGGCAGTCCTTCTAAAGAAGATCCTTCCATATCTTGATATTTGGATCTATTACACCGACATACGTATGAGCGGACGAGGCTTTGAAGAACTATACAGAAACGCAATGGAGATGGGCATCAAGTTCATAAGAGGAAAACCTGGCGAGGTCACTGTCGACTCAAGTGGAAATATCGAATTGATTGCGGAAGACGCGGACACCGGCTATTTATTGCGGAACAATGTGGACTTAGTCATCGCATGCCCGGCGCTTGTCCCATCTGAAGGAACCGACAAACTTGCCGATTTACTCAAGATCCCCCTGGGCGCTGACAACTTCATATCGGAAAAACATCCGAAGGTAAACCCGGTGGCGACTTTCAGGGGAGGCATCTTCGCCGCCGGCGTAGCATTAGGACCTAAGGACATTCACGACTGTGTTGTGGAAGCGAGAGCCGCAGCTTCGCAGGTTGCAGAGTTTATAGGAGATGGCAAAAGAGTCTTAGACCCAATAAAGCCTCGCCTCATAAGCGAATGCGAAGAGTGCATGCAGTGCGTGAGTATATGTCCATCCAAAGCCATCTTCTTTGAGCAGGGTTTCTACGTTGACAAATCTTCATGTACAGGATGCGGGGCGTGCGTGCCCGCTTGCGAAAAGAATGCACTTGAACTTGCGCATTACACCAAGAAGCAGCTAGAGTCAACAATTAAGGGGATATTATATAAAAGCCGCGAATTCCCGGTACTACTCGGTTTTCTCGGTGATCAAACTGCGTATCCGACCGCGGACGCGACTGGTATAAGTAAACTCCAATACCCACATAACATTAGAATTATGCGAGTGCCTTCAACGGCCTTGATTTCTCATTCCTTAATATTGGAGACCCTAACATGGGGAGCTGATGGTGTGATCCTCGGCGAGAAAGATGGAAGCATTGAAGCGCACCTGACAATTACCCAAATCGATGCAGCCAAGGTGAAGCTGAGTAACCTAGGAGGAGACGAAAGGAGAATTATATTCCAGCCATTGCTCCTTCCGATGTCGAAGGCACTGTCTCATATTCTCTCAAGGCATACAGATTTGATGAAACAGCTGGGAAAAATAAGTGAAGGTACTCGCCTGAAAATTTCAAAGGCGATAAGCTGAAACGAAGGCATGCTTGGAGACTCTTGAGGGGGGAGTTCTCCCTTCAATAAAGGGTCATGCCGGATTGAGAATATCTAAAGACCTAACGACAGATTTTTTGAAGCTCACGTAACTTGAATTCTAGATTCACGAACGGTATCTTCGCGGCAGATACTTACAGAATGCCAGACGCTGAAAAATGCAGCACAATCGTGCTTATCAAACAGGTCCCACAGATGGATAGAGTCAAGTTTGATGTTGAGCAAAGAAGAGTGGACAGGAGTTCCGCCAAGAGGGAAACTAATCCGTTCGATCTAAACGCTCTGGAAGCAGCTGTTAAGATCAAGGAAAAACTTGCCGAGGGCTAACAGTCACGGATAGGAAATCCGCGGGCCTGACACGCTGGCTACTTCTTCTACTCTCTCTATTGCCATTGGAAAACTGGGAAGTTTCGACTTCATAATCTGGGGAGAAAAGACCGTGGATGGCGACACAGGGCATATGGGCCTGAAGTGACGGAACGCTTAGGCATTCCCTGTATGACGTATGGCTCTGAAGTCACATACATTGGGCGAAGAACAGATAAGAAAACTTTGAGAGAATTGATTAGATGTTTTCTTCTATGAGTTCAGCCAGATCCAAGACCTCCATTGTTCCTTCTACAGCCTTCATGCCGTCTTCTAGCATCTGGGCGCATTGGGGACAAGCGACCAGGAGAGTATCGGCGCCAGTCTCAAGAGCCTGTTTCGCTCGTTGGTTCTCCACTTTGGGTTCATCCTCGGGTTCGTACCAGAGTCCTCCTCCTCCGCCGCCTCCACAGCAATAGGAGTTTTCACGCCTCAATCTCATCTCAGCTAGTTTGGCTCCAGTCGCCCGAATGAGCTCTCTAGGTGGATCGTAGAAGCCGCCGCTTTTCCTTCCCAGATTGCAGGGGTCATGAAAAGTTACAGTCCTACGTAGATTTCCTCTGATTTCAAGTTCTCCATTGCGGACGAGGTCAGAGAGAAACTGTGTATAATGTTGGACCTCGATTCCAACTAATCCTCCCTCAATCACATCCTGATAATAGTTAACAAAGGTGTGATAATCATGGGGAGACAGACAGACTATTCTGTTAATTCCATATGTCTGGAAAAGCTCTGCGTTCCGTTGCGACAGCTCCTCAAACAGACCCATTTCTCCAAGTTCACGGACCAATCCTCCGCTTTCTGTTTCTTTGTCGCCAAAGGTGCCGAAATCGACATTTGAAGCCTTCAGGACTCTTGCAAGCGCTTGTATCGTTCTTTGGTTTCTTTGGTTGTACGGTGCAATCGAGCCTAAATATAACAGAACCTCACATTTTTCCTCTGTCGCATTCTTGATATCGAAGTCGAGAGCCTTTTTAAAGGTCTCGCGCTCCTTTGGTGGTGCACCTAGAGGATTGCCGAACCGCCTAATATTTTCCAACACATTCCGTATTTGAACAGGCAGTCTCCCTTCTTCAATGACTAAGCTTCGCAAGGCCATCGTTATCTCATCATTGTTAATTAGGTGGTCAACAAACTTGTTTTTGGGGAATCTAGTCCAACTGCTTGGATCAAGCACCAAGCAGTGTTCGGTGCAATTCCCACACAAGAGGCACATGTACAAACGATCCACAAACTTCTTAGAGAAATCACTGGGACCAATTCTACCTTCCAATGCTTGCCTGAATATCCAATTTCTTCCTCTAGCTATGGCGGACTCAAACCCGCTTGATGTCTCACGGAGTGGACACATGAGATCTGTGCCATCTCTTGCCCTAACCATATCTCTGCAATATCCGCATCTTGCGCACAGATAGACGCTTTTCTTTGCTTCTTCTAATGCCATCTTTCCCACCTCTAATCCAATGGAAGAGTTAGTGCCCCGGGGTTCATTATGTTATTAGGGTCCAGACTTTTCTTGAGTTTGATTAGAACTTCTCTATAGACAGGGTTTCTCATTATCGTGTAGGGATACCATAATTTGCCAGGTTTATAGTTGCATCCACCGGACTCTGCTGCAGTTCTGGCTATTCCCTCTGCCATCTCTTTCGCCAGTTTGATTGATTCTGGATTTGATTGATCGTAATAAACAGAAGTAGAGACATGTCCACAAGTTTTGTGACCAATGCTTATAGTTGCCGAATATACATTGTACGTCTTGGCTCTATCACGATATGACTTAATGAAACCTAAAACGGACTTTAGGTCTCTTAAGGAACCGCCCGCTGACGCGAGATGACAAGTCCATTGCCAAATACCTATCTTGGCAACCCATCTAGGCAAAAGTTCAAATTTACACTTCCATCCTTCCCGGGCATAGGCGGGATCTTGCTCCTCACCGCCACTTTCCTTGGCTATCTTATCAAGCAATTTCTTTCTTGCGCCGACAAGATCGCTGCTAACGTCCTCAACAACATAGGTTAGCATCGAATTGTAACCTTTTTCTGCTAGTTCCGGCACCATCACTTCTAGACCGTCTTCGGCATACCAGGCAACATCTTCCGCGACCGTATTTCTGAGCCAGTCGTAGTAACACTTGTGAGAAGATTCGTAGTTCCTGAAAGCATAAGAACCAAAGGCGTCATAGGGAGCCTCAGGGTACATGCGAAGGGTTACTTCTGTAATTACTCCAAGTGTACCCAAAGAACCAATGAATATGCCAGCCAAATCGGGGCCTATGCAGTATCTATAGTAATTTTTGCTGTTCGGGTTTACCGCCGTGCCCGTTTGAAGTATTTCACTATTGGGCAAGATAACTTTTAGATTGGTGACTTCTTCGCCGACCACTCCAAATCGAGTACTGCCAAGACCATTCGATTGGTAAGCAACGCTTCCACCAACAGTAGATCCGTAGCCGGAGTATGGACCTTTGAAACCGAGCCTCCATCCCCTTTTTTCTAGTTCAGCATTGAGTTTCCCCCATGTCATTCCGGCTTCTGCAGTTACGGTGATGGATTCCTCGTCTACCTCGACGATCTTGTTCATCCGCGTCATATCGATTAGAATTGATGACGAGATTTTCTCACCGCGAGCTCCTGAACATTGCGTCCCTCCTCCCCTGACATAAACGGGGATTCTAGTCTCGTTCGCAACACGCAATATTTCTTGAATTTCTTTCGTACCACTGGGTCTCACAACAACAGCAGGGAGAGTTGGCTCCGTGCTATCATAGATGAGAGAGTCACTAGAGTACGCCCAACGATCACAGAGGTCATCAGATACAAACTTGGAACCAACGATATGTATTAGGGATTCTACAACATTTCGCATGTCTATCGTACGTACCTTGGCAAATAAAAATCTTTTGTTAGACTTTTTACTGAGAATTCTGACTAACCAAAACGAAAATCGGTCTCGTAGAATCAGAAATCGCCCAGTGATGTTTCTGGGCCGTTTTCATGCGGAAGCTTTCAATGTTCTAGTTCGCCCTCATGTTGGCTCACGACACATCTCTAGCATCTACAGTAAAGAACCTGGGAAAACTTTTGAGATCGTTGTCAGTCAGAAATATGACTGATCACAAAATTTGAATGCAGAGCCCTGCTTCTCTTGCCGAGAGCCAAATAGACCGGTTGAGGAGGAGTTGGCAGAAATTCTATAGATGTTTCTTAGGAGTCGGGATCGCATTTGGCAAGAAGATACAACCGCCAAGGTTCGAGAGTGACGACTACATCATGGTTGCTGGAAGCTCGAGACCCTTGATGGAAGCTCACAGGATGCTCACTTCCCGATGATAGAGTGGCTAGAGTCCAATTATGGCTTTGAAGAGGGAGAGGCTCTTCAGATTCTAACCCAAGTTGGCACATGCCGAATCGGCAAGGTGGTTGATTCGAACTAAACAATCGTCGCAAAGTATCCGAAGAAATGTCTAGCTTAATCCTTAACCTTGGAATATTCTTTGCCTTGTTCAGCTAATTTGAAGCCAGTAGCGATCCGAAGTTTCATTGCCATTTTGTGGAAGTTCCTTTTACTTTCTCCGGTGTGAAGAAGACTTTTTTGAACCATCCAACGGTTTCTTTGTATAACTTCGCGGTGCCTTCGAGATCTCTCCAGTGGTGCATATCGATATCGCTCTTTCCCGGGATCATCATGAGTTCCTTAGGTTCTTTCGCAGATAGATAAAGCTTATAAGAAGAGCGTTCGGGCACGATTGGATCATTTTCTCCATGTATGAAGCAGACGGGACTGGGTGAGATCTCCTTCACCCTGTTTAAATTATTGAATTTGTCATGGTTTTCCACAAGGTCTTCATAGAACTTTGCCTTCAGCTGCCAGATGCCTGTAAAAACGTGACTGAAGGTCACGGTTTCACCTTTCTTCCACTTCTCAAGGCGCGATCGGCCCTCTTCCGTTTCCAAGTATCTTTCCAACGGGTCCCCTGAGCTTGACGCCCATGTGAGGACCGCTTTCACCCTCTTGTCTTCAGCTGCATGGCAGATTACTATAGTGCCGCCGTGGCTGTAGCCAATGACTCCTATTCTCGCCGCGTCTATCTCTGGTAGGGTGCAGACGAAGTCGATGGCCGCCTTCAAGTCTATTATCTCACCGGTCACTGTTATGTCGCTGAAGTCTCCGTCGCTATCGCCATGTCCTCTGCGGCTGAACCGGAGGCCAGCGATTCCTTCTTTGCAGAGCTCTATGCACGTGTAGCGGAAGATCCTGTGGCTTTCCAAGTGGTTTCCCGTCCATCCATGGTTGAAAATCACTATGGGGCTCTTCTTCTTTCCCTCTGGCAGATGCAGCATACCCACTAACTGCATGCCCTCACTCATGAAAGTAACAGGTTTCACAATCATATCCCGCATCCTCTCATCTTTGTGCTGAGCTTTTCGGTTGTTCTTAAGTACGAGTACTTGTTGCAACAATTTAAGATTATCTATGAGCGGCACCTAAGCCCAGAAATACTACTCGATCTCAAATCCTATCTTCTTTGCTACCTCTCTTAGGAAAGACATTCCTCTTACATGCTCTTCGTCCAGTATCTCGGGGGGCATGCTTATCTCCAAGGTGAGAAAGCTATCGTATCCAACGTCCTTCAAAGCCTTTAGAACGCTTCCCCACTCGATCCTTCCTCTTCCGGGCGTAAGATGCCGCGGTGAGATGATGGAGCCCAGATTGTCAGATAGGTGTGCATGGAAGATGCGATCCTTTAGTTTGTAAATTGAGATCGCTGGGATCTCTACAGCCAGCAATACTTGAGCTGTGTCAAAACAGATCCCTAGGGCCTCTGACCCTACATCTTCAATAAGCTTAAGGTCCATGTTGGTATTGTCAACTATCTGAAATGGGTGGTGCTCCATCGCCCACAATAAGTTTGCTTCTTTAACTATGTCAGCGCACCTCCCGATCGTCTCGACATATCTTTCCCAGACCTTATCCCAATCAAAGCCAGCTGGTACATCAACAGTGATGATTGGTTGTGAGAAATCCGGTCTTGTCTCATAGGGGAACGGATCGTGCGATTGGGTGTTTATAATCTTTGCCCCCAATTCAGATGCCATCTGCACAGATTCTTTGAAGTACTCTATACCTGCCTTCCTAACCTCTTCTCTCTCATCAGACAAACTATGATCGCCAACCATGGTTATGAACTCAACAACTTCTAAGTCCAATGATTCACTGGTCTCTCTGATTCTGCCGATTGAAGTGTAATCCATGTCCTTTGTTCTGGTTATGCCTCCCGTTCCCTTGAATCCAAGTTTGGAAGCTCTTTTGACAGCATCTACATAGCCCAATGCCTTCTTTTCAAAGAATGGCCCCGGCACAAACACGTACAAGCAACAGCCAAATTTCATGACATAACCGCCAGTATTTTTTAGAATGTCTACTCTTCATTTAAGTTTTGCACAAATCGTAATTATGCCAAAGAAAGTTCTTAGAAGTAATGAGAGCATAAACCTTGCCAGGAAAAAAATTCTATATTAGCTGTTGATTTTCGCCATGACATAGGAGTGCCGAAGAAGTTCGATGGTGAGTGGCTTCAGAGGTTCTTGGAGAGAGTGAATTGGCTCGCCGTTCACAATGTGGAGCTGTGGTATCGGATTTGGCATAGAGGCCCCATGCGTGGCTCGCTGAGTTTCACTAGTCGAAAAGGGAAGCGAAAAGATGTTGTAAAGATCTGGAGATCGCAGAGAATATATGGTCGCTTTTCGTGATGGGATACGTTGGGAAATACGAAAAGATCGGGTTGAGGACTGCTATCAAGAGAGATATCCCGTTAATGGAAAAGGATGTATACTCGGAGCTGAGGGTGTCCACTCGGGTTTGATCGATCTGAGCACATATCTCGATTTTTCTAAGAGGGGTTCAAGGTTTGGAAATCTGCCTCGACCAAAGCCTTGTCTCCCGCCCTACGAAAGTATGAGCGCCGCAACTGCCACTTCCGAATTCGATCAAGAAATGTGGAAGGCCTAAGGTTCCCTAAAGACGCATCTGAAATCGCTGGGGTCAGAATAGAGTAGCCAGAACATCAGTGCTTCGGTCGTCAATTCAATATCGAACGCCATCAGGCTGCTAAGGGCAGATTCTTCCTCCCAGCTTTCTGATATAAACCATGCGGCAATCTAGATGGTCTAATTTCATAACAATAGCCTTTCTTCGCTTGTATAGAAAACACTTATAATAATGGTTGAATCCTAATGAAGATTCGGGTACAAAAAATGAGTGCAGGAAAGATTTGTATTTCTAGTAACAATTTCTTGGAGGAAGGGGAAACCTACGTTGATCTTGTCTGGAGATGTGAGCCCAAGAATACTCTTGATACATACTTGAGAGAGATGGTGATCCCATTTGGCGTTAGATACATAGAACTCTGGTATCCTGGATGGGTTGTAAAAGAGAATGTAGAGCATGTGAAGCAAATTCTGAGTACGTGCGGAATAAGGGGCGGCTCAATAGGATACTATTACCCCATGTCTACACCGAAACAATTTGCGGGAGACCGAAGAAAAGGACTTCTGAATGCGATGGATGTGGCAGAGGTTTTGGGATTTTCAGGAGTCGTTACGCTTCCCGGTCCTGCTGACTGGTACAATTACACTCCGAATGAGCAGGAAGTCGAGAGAGATATTGAGAATCTCATCAAGAACGTGCGTCCTGCGATCAAATGGGCTGAAGAAAGGAATCTCACAATATATATGGAGGTCGGACATGGCGCCTGCGGGGATACGGTAGATCGTCAGATGCGCTGGCTTAAGGAACTGGGAGCAGAGCGTATCAGGCTGAACTTTCATCCTGTGGCAGGGAACAAACATAGAGAATTTCCAGAAGCGTTTGAGAGACTAAAGGATTACATAGCGTATGTGCACATAGCAGGTTTTGGAAAATCCATAAATCTGGGTTCGAATAATTTCGATGGTCTTCTCAGAAGGCTGAAGGAGACAAGTTTTGAGGGTTTTGTTTGCCTTGAACACTTTGAGCATACGGAATTACTGAGAGAAGCCGTTGAATACTGCAAAGCGCGAGGTTGCGTGCTATAATGGAATGGCACCAATAGAGACTGCAAGACAAGAGGTGAATCAGATCATAGGATACTCACCTAAGTCTAGACAAAACCTAGAACATCTTTTCCTAAGAATATGGCAATGATGGAAATTTCATACCTCGAATTTCATATGGCACACGGGCCTACACTCTCGGTCTATAAAAGCATTATGCTTTCAATAGGTGCGACAGGAACTCGGAGAGGAAACGGATATTGCACTTGAATACCAAGGTAGTGCTCCTTACCTCGCTTCTATCAGGATGCACGATCGGCGTGATGGAGTTAGTCTTTCCATTATATCTGGATTCACTAAAGGTCTCGATGTCGTCCATCGGACTAATCTTCAGTATCGCTACTCTGGTAACGATGGCTCTTGAAATTTTCTTGGGTGAATACACAGATATCCACGGAAGAAAGATCGTTTACTCTCTTTCCTCAGTACTGACATCCGCTTCTGGGCTTTTTCCGTTTCTGAGAAATCTATGGAGTATCGCAACGAACAAGGTTTTCTGCGATCTCGGCACGAAGTTGAGTGCTTCTTTTTCGTCTATAATGTTTTTCGAGTCTGACCGAAAACTGTTTTCTCGGATCATTGCGATAAGCTCTGGTGGTCAACACTTGATGATGGCCGCAATTATGTATGTAATCTCGATGTTCGTCTACCAGATGAGTTTTTCAGGCTGCTTTTTCTTGGCATCAATTGTCCAAATCGCATCGCTTATTATCTTTTTTTCGTTCTACAGAGAACGAGGAAGACAACAAACTAGGAAGCTATCATTGAAAGAGACCTATTCTTTTGATCTTAGCAGAAACTTGTGGGCATTGACCTTTGTCTCGATTTTGACCATGACAACCTTCGTGAGCACGCATACGTTTGTATTTCCTTTATATCTCAAGAGCAGATATGGATTGGATACACCCCGGATAGCATTCTTTGCAGGAACGCACCGGTTCGTAATGGCTGTTGCCCTGTTATTGTTCGGGAACCTTGTTCACAAACTGGACATGCGTAGAGCATTTATGTTCTCACAGATAACGCAAACACTGTCTCATCTCTCGATGTCTCTCATCGACGATCCCTACATAGGAATCTCTGTTTGGTACATCCATGATCTTCTAGGTGGCGCCCTTGAGATACCTACCTTGACAACCCTAGTTCAAACATCTGCGCGGACCAACAGTCTAGGAAAAGATGTGAACACCTCAGCGGCGATAAAAGGCGTGGCTATGATGCCCGTTCCAGCCTGTATTGGCATACTTGCCTCCATAGACTACAACCTCCCGTATTATTTGGGTAGCTTGACAAGTCTTATCGCAATGATTCTGTTCTATCTGACTTACAGGCCGGTCAAACCAGCCCCAAAACATGGAACGATCCAATAGAGCCTCTCTCGGATGGTCTTACCTTCTTGGACGAATGTTCGATAGAAAAAGTACATCAACTGCGAATTCATAAGAAAGAGTTCGAGGAATGCTTTCTTATCTCGATCGGTAACCTTCGACCATTCTTAGATTTTCTTCTTCAATTCAGCAGCTTCGGCTAGTCCGCCATTGACAGCTGATTTTGTCATCATCACATCCCTTCCTTATCTGAGTGAGAAAAAGTTATAAAAGAGGATTTGACCCACGGTTTATTTGCGCGGACGGTTCGGAATTTGCCAAGGGTTGAAAAGTATTGGGTTTCACTTTCCTTGCACTACCACCCCGAACATGCTTGGGCTAAAGTAGAACGCGAAGGGGTTAGAGTTGGATTAGACGACTTCGCGCAGCAGAATATGGGTAGGATTTTAGCTTTCCGATTACGTGGGAAAGGTGTGGAACTTGAACAATCCAAAGCTTTCGGCACAGTGGAGTCAGGAAAGTGGGTTCAGAGACTGATTTCTCCCGTCAGCGGAACTATAATGGAGATAAACCAAAAGGCTGTGCGATCTCCTAGGATAATAAATGAAGACCCCTATGGTGAAGGATGGCTTATTATCATAAAACCTACAAGCAAATTGGACGAAGAACTGGGCAAGTTATTCATAGGTGACGCTGCTATCAATTGGTTACGCGAAGAAATAAAAAGGTGGGAGAAGGAGAAAAAGTAGGGTCATAGTCTGGTTGCGTAACCTCTACAGCGCATCTGCGATGAGTTCTACTAGATCAATCATCTTTAACGGTGAACTAGTTACCCCTATCGCATCTTGAATATTCAGTTTGCACGAGGGACAAGCAGATACTATGGCGCTCGCACCAGTCTCCTCAGCCTCTTGGACTCTTTCTCTAGCTATCTCTGTGGCTAGGTCTGGTTTACAGATTTTCAGTCCTCCTCCGCCTCCGCAACACCACGCACTCTGCATATTCCTACCCATCTCCACCATCTTGACGCCCTTAATGCTCTTGATAATGCTTCTGGGTTCTTCATATACGCTTGAGTGCCTTCCTAGTTCGCAAGGGTCATGGTAGGTGACGGTGATCTCATGCTCAAGACTTAAGGGACCGATTCGACCTTCTTTCAGATAGTCCTGAATCAGCTGTGCTGCTGATGCGACTTCAAAGTCTAGATCTCTTCCTATTATCTTGGGCCATTCCTTGGATATGCATCTGTAGCATCCGGCGCAGGTAGTGACGATTTTTTCTGCTCCCACATCTTCAAGCTTCATTACGTCTCTCTCCACCACGTCCCTTGCAAGTTTCAGCTGTCCCGTAATGAAAAGTGGGTTGCCGCAACAGTGGTCAAACATTGTGAACTCTTCCCCTGCACTCTTGAGGATCTTAACCGTAGACTGTCCGATCTCAGGGAAACTATATCCCGCTAGGCATCCCGGAAAGTATACTAGCTTGGCTTTTTCGGGAAGGCTCTTAGGCTTCCAATTGTACATATCCGAGGAGGATACGTTAAATATATTCCCACATCTCTCTATGGATTCGCCTACCCGCGCTATGCCTTCAGGAACCTTGTAACCAGCATTGAAGATGTCAGCTCTCAGAGCTTTGGTTACCTCAGGGGTCTTGACTATGTGGTCTTCGTAAGTGATCTTGAGCGGAGCAAATAGTGGTAACTTGGACCAGCGCGCCATTGCCTCTGGTGTGTACATCTCGCAATGCTCAACGCAGTTTCCACAGAGGGCGCACGTGTAAACGATGTCTATTAACCCGTCGTCGATATCGATTTGACCCTTCAGAAGGGCTCTAGCAATGGCGTTCCTGCCCTTTGCTGTATAAGCATCAAATCCTCCTGTGTGCTCGCGAACCGGGCAGATCAGCCAGGTGCCATCTATCCTTACCATGTCTCTGCAATAAGATTCCCTGTTGCAGGAGAATACCATATTTCTGCATTTCTTGAGTTCAGGGAATTCCATTGATCTCACCTCAATCGGATGGTAGTCCCAGTCCGCCCGGGTTCATTATGTTGTTTGGATCTACAGCTTTCTTTATTTTGATCAGCAGCTCTCGATATACTGGGCTCTTCATGATGGTGTGAGGCCACCAGTACTTGCCCACGTTATAATTGCATCCTCCGTTCTCAACGGCCAATTTGCAGTGTTCTTGGATTAGTTTGTGTGCGAACTCCACGGATTTAGGGTCGCTCTGGTCGTAGCCAACACCCGTGGGCGAGTGACCAGCGTTCTTCATACCTAGATAGGCTCCTGTACCAGGCGCGAAGCTCACATTATATTTCTTCATCTCTTCTTGGTACTTGTTATCCAGCTCGATCATCTTCTGTAAATGATCCCAAGCGTCTCCAACAGGGACCATGTGACAGCACGGCGTCCCTATCAAATGTATTCCTTCTTCAGTAGGCTCGTTGCGTCTTAGTCTCCCGATCAGTCCGACACGTAGCTGCGGTATGTAACCTTCCCATTCGGACCTGTACATATACCATGATTCGGCGTAACGAGGGTCAAGTATCTCCCCACCATGTTCCTTAGCCGTCTTAACCAGCGCTTTCCACTTTGCTTCCAAAACATCTTCATCCACATCTTGGACCATGAAGCTAATCTTTCCTTCGTACCCTTTTTCGGTAAGTTCGGGAAAACTTCCTGGCGACACTCTAGGGGTCCATGCCATGTCATCAACATGCCCGTTCCTTATCCAATCATAGTAACATTCGAAGGCTTTCTTACCGTCTTTGAACCCAACAGTTCCGTACTTCCTCTTCTTCTTTGGGTATATCCTCATGGTAACCTCTGTGATCACACCCAAAGTTCCGCCTGAACTCATGAATATTCCAGCCAAGTCTGGACCCACGCAGAATCTGAAAAATCTTCTGGCGTTTGGGTTAACCCTTGAGCCTGTCTCAAGAATGTCGCCGTTAGGAAGAACAACATTGAGGTTTGTGACCTCGTCTGCTGACATGCCGTATACAGCGCTTCCGAAGCCATTATTGTTCACACTTACTCCGCCACCCACGGTAGAGGCGAATCCCCCATAGGTTCCTTTGTGGCCCAGTTGCCAACCTCTTTTCTCTACTTCCAAGTTAAACTTCATCCATGTAGCCCCGGCTTGGATCGTAGCTGTCAGGCTCTTCTCATCAAGCTCGACTAGATCCGTCATTCTTGTCATATCCAGCAATATTGATCTGTACATCTCCTCTCCGCGAGCTCCCTGAGGTTGGACACCACCACTCCTCGTATAGACAGGTGTCCTAGTTCTGTTTGCAAGTCTAAGAATCTTACTCACCTCCTCCGTAGTTCTCGGCCTAACCACGATAGCGGGAGCCACTGGAGTAACGTCTTCAATGATGCACCAGTCAGGAAGGTAACTCCACCTAACTGCTTCATTGTCAGATACATACTCCAGTCCAACAATCGCCGCCAAATCGTCCGATAGAGGGTGTTGCTTATCCTCTTTAGCTCGAACTATAACCTGCAATGAATTCATCTCCTTTATCTTCTATGTATAAAGATAGTAGAATCATATGATAGCTTTTCAAGCAACATCATTGAAGTCTAGCCTATTTTTTCGTGATCGATTATTACGTCTAGCAGGTCGTCTAGGGCTCTTAGATAGTTGAGAGACGCCCTTGCTTCTGCTATCGGGTCTTTGAACCCATGACACGTAAACGTGCAATACCCATCATAGTCCATTGACTTAAGTATCTTGAGAACGTCCTTATGGTCTATCGTGCCCGTACCTGGCATGTATCTCTGACTGTCGCCTAGGTGCACATGCCCTATCAAATCCATGTTCCGTCTTATCGCGTCGCCTACTGAGTCCTCTTCTAAGCTCATATGCCAAGTGTCAGCGAGAACTCTAACGTTCGGACGGTTGACCATCTTACAAAGGTGCGCTGCTTCATCCAACCTGTTCAGCAGATTGGATTCGAATCTCTCATGGGACTCAACGACTAATGTTATATCCTTTTCCCTAGCGGCAGAGGCGAAGCCTCTTAGCTTTGGCACAATTTCCCTCCATACAGCCTCTCTATCGGACGCTGATGCGTACAAAGGTAGATCCTTGGATTTCCCGGGCATGAGCTCAGTTATCTTTATGCCGAGATACTGTGATGCTGACAAATATTTGTTTAAACGTTCGGTTGCGTGTTTCTCAGTTTCAGGGGACAAGAATTCCACCAATTCTATGGCCGGAATCGGCGCCATACCGACAGCTTTAACGTTCTCTTCGTTGAGGACTTTTTTGGTCTTTTCAAGATTTTTCTTCCAAGATTTTTCGTCCAGAGCACTCTTTGTTTCTATTGACTCGACATCCAGATAGAAGAACTCTACGGCATCGAAGCCTATCTTCTTTGTAATCCGTATGCCTTCCTCTTGCGTATCTGCAAACATCCTCGGTTGGGCAGCGAGCTTCAATTTCATGTAGAACACCCGTCTGCTTCTATACATCTCCGTGCTTTTATCTCTTTCAATGTATTCTTTTCTTGAGCTAATTCTGAACCTGAGGGAAGGGGACAGGAATTGCGAAAGCTCACAGACAAAAAGATAAAGAATTTTGCAGACTACCCAAACAAGATCGGTAAGCAAACACTTGAGAACGGAGTGAAAACAGCGGTGCACCCCCATCTAACAGTCTTATCGGGAATAGAGAACAGATCGACAAGTTTATGGAATATTCGAATCCCGAATATATCTGGCTATGTCCTGATTGAGGCCAATATCATCTCGCCGGTTTCGACGCCGCCGATGTGGTAAGAACCCACAAGGAAGGACTCGGTTTAGTCCACTTAAAAGAAGCTCAGTCCGAGTTTGAGACTTTGGACAAGGGAGAATGGGCTCAAGGAAAAGGGTGGATGATCGCCAAAAAATCACAAAGATATGTTTGTCTGGGAGCTGGATTGTCGGTATGCAAGCCTTGGAAACGGCGAAGTTGACCTTGAAGATCACGTGAAAGATCTCACAAAGATTAGATATGACGGATAGATCAATCGTAGAAGCTGATGGTGGAGGGAAGCATAAACCCTAGGGAATCCGCAATCGAAACAAGAGATACATAGACAATAGTGTCTTGAAGATATAGAGTAAACGGAACATACTTAGGGATGAACATGCACAGTTCAAAATATTAAGAAAAGCAAACGCAAACTAGGGTTGAGGTTGTTCATATGAAGCTAGGATGTGCTTCATGGTGTTTTAGTTGGGAATCCCCGTTTGAGGGAGCAGTCGTATCGGTCGGTAAGCTCGGATTCAAAGGAACCGAACTGATAGCCACGAGAGAGACAGATCTGACAGAGTATTATTCGAGGAAAATGATCAGCAAACTGCGCGAAATTATCGAGTCCTATGGTATGATAGTATCTGAATTCGCCTTAGGCGGAAGTTTCTGGTGGGATCGCGGATTGAACAGCTTCGACAAAGAAGAGAAGAGGAAAGCCACAGAACAATTCAAACGAGGAGTTCAGATCGCCAAAGATCTTGGCACAAGAATAATCTGTACTGTAGCTCATTGGCCGATTGGGATTCAAACCCCAATACCTTACCCTCCTTCATATCTCTACCCAACGAGGAATGGATATCCACAGTCCTCTTATTCCCCAAAGTTGACAATGAAATTTCCAAAGGACTTCGACTGGAAGAAGACCTGGGAAAACTATGTTCAGTCTGTAGGAACATGTACCGACATAGCAAGTGATAACGGGCTTCTATTTGCTATTGAGGGACATCTAAATGTGATAGTTGCGACGACCGACGCGTTTTTAAGACTTTACGACGAGATAAAATCCAATTCGCTGGGTATGAACTATGACACGGGGTGGCAATTCATTCAGCGCGAATATGTGCCTCTTTCCATACTCAAACTCAGTGAAAAACTGTTCCACGTTCACATAAGAGACGGCGATGGAATACTGAACTATAACCTCCCACCTGGTCAAGGAATAATAGACTGGGATGAAGTTGTAGAAGCCTTGAAAACAATTGCATACAAAGGCTTTCTCTCATTTGAACTGAGGTATCCCGTAGAAAACGAAAGATGGCTGAATGAAGGAAAGGAA
>CAZQDW010000003.1:6350-25926 GCA_964592315.1 uncultured Candidatus Bathyarchaeia archaeon | reverse complement strand
AAACTCTAGGATAGGTACTTTGTAGCTGCAAATTTCCTCTTCCTTCGAGATCCCGCGAGCGCTCGTAGGGACTTGACCGCTGGTCATCGATTTCATCCGAGAACCAAAAAACCGTATCCTATGTTTTTGATACTCTGGGCGACTTCTTAACGGAAGCAGGTTAGAGCCTGATTGACGCCTGGGTTGAGGGTCTTTGGGCTGTTCATAAGCCCGCATCATGACCGCAGATTCCTTGCTCAGTTCACAAGAAGATGTTCTCCAGATTTCGAAAGAAAAATCTTCCTGTCATTTACCACACCGATGGCGACATAAGATTGCTGATCCCGGACATCATATAGTCTGGAGTTACAGCTCTGCAAACTCTAGAAGCCAAGGCAGGAATGGACCTTCCGGACCTTCCGGAACTCAAAGTAAAGCATGGCGATGAGCCGGCCTTCATCAGTAATGTTGATGTTAGAAAAACTCTGAACCCTTAAAGATGTTGGAGAAGAGTTCATTTCCAAGGTTCCGGTCGGCGCTGAAGGAGGAGGCCATATCCTCGACTGAGACCATTCTATCCCTCCGTCAGTCTCTCTAGAGAAATACTAATACCTCTTGAAACTGAATGAGAAGTGCGGGGGATGCGGTGTATGTCTATTATTGCTTTTGGGCAAAGTCCGCAGTTTAAATGATCAGTTGTGCACGCGGCTGATAGAAGATGCTGAAGCTAGTGAGGTCTGCTTTTCCCGAGAACAGATGGATTTAATAATGCGCGTATGAAGTAGAATCTTTGAATAGTCTCTGAGATTGAAACAAAATGTTCAAAAATAGAGAAATCGTTGAAGATGAATTCTGCCGCATATTAAGAAATATTAACGCCTTGGAGTTTGGGGCTTTCAAGCTTTCAAGCGGGCGGGTTACACCTTATTATATTGACCTCAGACTCATACCCAGCTTTCCAGACGCTTTTCATCGAATAATCGAGATCTATGCCAACTTCATGAGAGAGGAGCTGGATACTCAGAACTTTGAGAAGATCGCCGGAATACCAGTTGCGGGCATTCCTTTGGCATCCATCCTCGCGTTCCAGCTGAACAAGCCATTCCTTTATGTAAGGCAGGGTGGAAAACTTCGTGGTAGAGAACGCCGTATTGAAGGAGTGCTCATATCAGGCGACCGCGTGTTACTTATCGACGACCTGATAACAACAGGGCTAAGCTTGAAGAGAACAGCGACAGCGATAAGATCTGAAGGCGGTATTGTTGCAGATGCTTTCGTATTGCTAGATCGAGAAGAGGGAGGAGAGAAAAGACTAGCCCAGAACGAGGTCGAGGTTCATTCCCTATTCAAGATAAGTGAAGTGGCCAATAGACTCTTCGAAATGAACAACATCACAGAAGATCAACTAAAAACAATCCTTAGACAAGTAAAGAAATAGTGGCAGACCTTTCCTAGTTTACTTTAGTGGAACATACATGCTGCTGCGGCTGGCTCCGATTCCGGGAGTCCCATGTTTGACAGGCTTATTCGTGATGGCGAAATCGCCCAGATAATGCCCTATCATCTCGGGTTTTATCCCTACCGATACGAACTCCTTCCCGTTATGAACGAGCAACGTCACTCCGACCATTTCGGGAAGTATCACCATGTCTCTGGCATGCGTCTTTATGACTTCTTTCTGTCCGCCCTCTGATCCTTCCTTAACCTTTCTAATCCTTTCCAAGAGTTTCCTCTGATCTACAGTTAGACCGCGTTGCAGGCTCCTTCGCTGTCGTGACGGCAGCGAGCGTATAAACTCATCCATCGATATTTCCTGCAGCTTCTCGAACGTATACCCGCGGTATCTAAATTCTCTAGGCATCTTACCACTCAATTGACTAAGTTAATCGGATGCAATTAAATATTTTGCACCTACTTCCTCTTCCTCTTGCCAGATCTTCTAGCGGCGATGAGGCCTACCTTCTGTCCTGGAGGAGCATTCCGGGCGACCATCCTAACCTTCTTCGCGCTTCTCTTGCTGCTTCCATGAGGATGCGCAGCTGCCACCATAGCTATGCCACGAGTTCTAGGGTACTTCCGCCCCTTGGACCGCATCAAATGGAATGTTGCCCCGGCCTTCAAGAAGGGCTTGTCAACGCGACCTGCTGCGGAGACGACGCCAATTGTTGCTAGGCATAGATCGTTAACATATCTTGTTTTTCCTGAAGGAAGCTTTATCATCGTTCCACTCGGCGTATGAGAGACTACCGTAGCGTATGCTCCGGAAGAACGGGCTAGCTTGCCGCCATCGGCTGGAGATAACTCAATATTGCACACAATTGTTCCTTCAGGGATATTTCCTACTGGTATCACGTTGCCAACCTCAGCAGGGGCTTTTCCACCGAGTTCTATGACCTGTCCTTTGTACACCCCTTCAGGAATCACGGAGTAGTATGTTTCGCCGTTCTGAAGTTCAACCAAAGCTAGGGGTGAACCTCTTCCCGGCTCGTGGAGAAACTCCAAGACTTGACCCCGGATCGCACTCTCCCCTACTTCTTCCTGTAGAAGGGGATATTGGGCTGGCGCTACCCGTTTGTGGGTTGAGGCCCTGAACGTCGATGAACCTCTTCCACGTCTTTGAACGCGGATTCTTTTGCCCAACAGGTTTTCCTCCTACAGTATTCCGAGTTTGACAGCGATGTCTGCGGCTTTGTATTCAGGATAGAGCTTAACGAAGGCCTTCTTTTCCCCTTTAGGGGTGACCAAAATATTCACCTTACTGACTTCTACTTCATAGAGCTCTTCAACGGCGCTCTTAACATCTATCTTACCGGCCTTCAGATTGACGATGAAGACCAGCTTGTTCGCCTCCTCGATCAAGCGAGTCGTAGACTCGGTCATCACCGGGTACAAGACAACCTCGTGAGGATTCACTCAGCTCCCTCCTCAGTCATATTCCTCAGCTTTTCGATGGTAGAGCTCGACCATAACGTGAGCCTTCCGGGATGAGCGCCGGGTGCCAAGAGCTCAACGTTTAGGTCTTCTACTCTAGCGACATCTACGCCTGGGATGTTCTGTGCTGCTTCCATTATGACGTTGTCTTTTGAAACTACGATTAGGGGGCCAACCCCCATTTTCGTCTTTCTACCTCTCATCTTACCCTTTCCAGAGCGGACCTTAATGCTTTCTTTGACTCGGTACACGTCTGGCCAGACGCCCAGGCTGACTAAAGCGTCTTTTATGTCCTTGGTCCTTTCTAAGCTTTCGATTTCATCTGTGACGACTAGTGGCAAGTCGGGCACATCATCTACTACGTGTCCACGTGATCCAACGATGTCCTTCAGACCAGTGGCGGCAATAGCGGAGTAAAGGGCTAGACGACTCTCTCTCCGAGGAATCTTCTTGGCTATCTTCTTTTCGGACACCGGCGGGTGAGCGGTTCTTCCACCCACCGTCCCCGGCGCGAAAGCCGCTCTGCTGCGATCCCTCAACCGGGGAACTCGTGATAGATGCCTCCCAACACCCCAAGATTCGGCTGTCGTCCTCTTACCTGCGTACTTGTCTCTTCCTTGCGCATGTATGCGGTGGGATTGAATTGCTACGACAGCTCTCTTAATCACATCCGGACGGATCTGTGTTTTGAAGACGCTCGGAAGGCGAGTTTTCCCAACCGCTTCTCCTCTTGGATTGAAGATCTTTGACGAGACCTTGCCCATTTCCCTCTCCTCACTTGCCTTGATGGGATTCGACTGATACATATGTTATCTGAGGAGCGGCTTCTGGAACGGTCTTGGGCGCTCTAGTCGGATACCTCAGCTTTATCAGCCGTTTTGCAGGTCCCGGAGTACTTCCCTGAAGCAGTATGTAATCTCCTTTAACTGGACCGTATCTTAAGAATTCTCCCTTAGGTGTTACCTCGCTTCCGTCTTCTCCAATCTTTAGGATGCGTTTATTGTATTCCGTTCTTTGGTGGTATCCCATCTGGCCAGCTCGCGGAACGGTATATAAAACTCTACCTGGCCCCCATGCTCCTAAGGTGGCGACGCCTCGTTTCGTCTTCCGACTCTTGTCTTGTAATATTCTGACGCCCCATCTTTTCACGGGTCCTTGAAATCCCTTGCCTTTGGTTATTGCGATTACGTCTATGTATCTGCCTTCTTTGAAGAGGTCTCTTGCTGCGATGGTCTTCCCGAAGTTGTTCTTCGCATATTCGAACCGTTCCTTGATCGTTCCTCCTCCAACTTTAATTTCCATCACGTCGGGTTTCTTCTTTGGAACAGCCGTCAGCCTAGGCTGAGTTACCACTAGAACTCTGAACTCAACAATTTTGTCGAGCTTGTCCTCGATCTTCTTAAGGTCTTCTTCGGGATTCTCGTTCGCCTTTTTTCCGGGAATCCTCTCTAGATCTTTTGGAAGAGACTTCGCCCATACCTCGGTAAATGTCTTAAGGCCTGAAACGTCTCTCGTGTATGCTCGGATCGCACATGCCACGACAGGGGGAGCGTCCAGAACCGTGACGGGACTGACCACTTCTTTCCCAAAATTTGGGGAACCGGCAACATCACCGATCATAACAGCGTACGTCATGCCTGCTTTATAGGCTGGGAAGCCCAGAAGGACAGGGCCATCAGCAGTCTCGGGCCAATAGCGCACCCTTCCAATCGGGCTTGAAGCTCGTCCCCTAGGTAGATAGGCCAAGGAACCGCGTTTGGGTGCGTGCTTCTTTCTATGGCCCAAACCTTCAACCTTCTTTGAGGCTTGTGTAATCTGTCACTTCTTCAACACATGATGGTCGTGTCATATATAAAGCTTAGTTTAACATTGAAATGATTCTCGATAATGAGTTAAAGATCGATAGTGTAGCGTATATGGCTTCTTCCGTTCTAACAGTTTCGGTCCCCTGGTTCGGGATAGTATTAATCACGTAGTCCGCTAAGCTTTCTAGTTCAACTCCTTCTTGTTTCATTATTTCATACAATCCTTGAGTTGGAGCTCCAAACACGATCAGGATCTTCTTAGACTTTTCCCACCTTGCCTTCAATTCGGAGGCTACTTCCGCAAAGTTTCTTCCAAGTCTAGATGTTGCTATGACTAGATCAAAAAATCGGGTCTTCACGGTTTCCTTGAACGGTCTCTTTGAGATAGTCACTTCGTAGCCCCAATAGGTCTCCGCTTCACCTTTGTCCACTGGAATGGCTTCTGCATGTTTTCCCGTTTTCGTGATCTTGACAGTTACTCGGGTTTTAGTGGGAGCGCGGAAGCCTCGCATCAATACTGGTTTCTCTACACCTACATCTATTTCAGCTCCGTGTTCATCGATCGATGTGACTACACCTTCTCTATATTCTCCTATTTTTAGATCCCTTATCCCGTTTCGAAGAGGATGGTGTGGTGTTCTTAGTGGAGGAAGCGTTCCAACGTACCTTAAGTCTGGCATGATCTTGAAAAGGTGCTTCCTAAGGTACTGAGGCGTCTCCATGTATGACAGCAATGTTGCTATGAGTTGCGTCTCCTCACTCTGGTCTCTACTCGGCTGGTCTAGATATATTATGACCTCATCCACGCGGAATATCGCTAACGCTCTTCCGATAAAGCCTATTCTTGAAGTCTTCTCTCTCAAGTGCGGGATATCGGCAACAAGGGACGCGGGAATTGCCACAGAGAGCCTTCGGCGTCCTCTCGGCGTACTTGGTTGCATACGTTCACGCTTTAACGTTCTGAATGAAGGCTTCGAATAGTTTGTCAGCTTCTTGGGGCGGAAGTATCTTCAACGGATTCTTGAAGGCATAAGTCGAGATAGCCTGTATGTTCCCAGCCTCTTCCTTGTCGAGGGCGATCTTCACACCTCTGGTCACGTCTAGGAGGACTGAACCGGCGTTCGGAGCGTCAACTGTGCTCAGTCTTATATCCATTCTCATGGGAGTTCGTCCGAAGTATGTTCCTTCTATCCAGAAGTAGCTGTCTCTCCTATTTCCGAGAAAGTCTACATAGTCTGTTGAACCGGCGACTACTGATGCTTTATATGGCAGAACTGTTTCGACTGCCCTGGTCTTTATCTTCCTCTTGACCTCTTTTGTGCGTATCAGAGTATCTAACGATTCTGTTCCGCCTCCTACATCGAGCTGGTAGGTCTCTCTTATTCTGATCCCCCTCTTACTCAATGTCTCCAGTAGCGTCTTATGGACTATGGTCGCTCCAATTTGATCTGTCAGGTCGTCTCCTACTATTGGTAAACCGGCTTCCCTGTATCTTTCTATCCATTCAGGATCCGTAGCGATCTGAACCGGCGTGGCGTTTACGTATGCGCAGCTCGCTTTTAGGGCTTCCTCTGCGTATCTTTTTGAGGCTTCGGTTGAACCGCTTGGCAACAAGTTTATCGCTATTTCGGTGTTGTTCTCCTTCAGAGATTCAACCACGTTCACCTCGTCTGAGGGGTCGATCTTTATCGTCTCCCTCAACTCTTCGCTCACTCCGTCCAGCACCGGACCTTTCAAGACCTTTACGTTCAGTTTTGGGACCTCTACAAATGCTAGTGCGTTGTTCGGTTTCTCGAATATCGCTTCTGAGAGGTCTTTTCCCACTTTTCCCTCCGCCACATCAAAGGCGCACGTGAATTCTATGTCTTTCGGCTGGTATCCTCCAAGGTTTGGATGTCTGAGTCCAATGCTCTCTTCGTCTTTCGCTTTGTTTCCGTAGTATTGAACCCCCTGGATTAGGGCTGAGGCGCAGTTTCCCACACCGATTAATGCGACCTTGATCTTCGACATTCTTTCACCGACCAGTCAGTTATCCAATCTGTTTATCCGCATAAAAGTCTGACTATGTTTAGCGGCTAGATGTAGCCCTCCAATTCAAGCTTTTTCCTTTGTCTGACATAGATTGTCGGAATGGCTTCTTTTCTCAGCCTTTTTCTTAGGTTTCTGTCGTTCGTCGCGACGGGGCAGGTCCATTCCTTCGCCTTTCTCAGGATTACATCGTCATAGGTCTCAGCTGGGTCCTTTTCTACGCTTACTATGGCGCATTTTTCTGCTATCTTTAAAGCTAGTAATGCTCGCCTCCTCGTTTTCTCAGATTTTTCTCTTGCTAGATTCTTCAGCTCCTCCAATGTTGTCGACAACACGACTGGTTCAGATTTTCCCAAGAGATTCTCCAGCTCCTTTAATA
This sequence comes from uncultured Candidatus Bathyarchaeia archaeon, assembly GCA_964592315.1. Lineage (GTDB taxonomy): Archaea > Thermoproteota > Bathyarchaeia > Bathyarchaeales > WAQA01 > CAZQDW01. Next base: position 18,804 of record CAZQDW010000003.1, on the reverse strand, counting down.
TATCGATCTGGAATTGAAACGGTATGAATAAGAAGTTAGAATCTAAGATTACTCTCCGCATCTTTCATCAATCATTTGTTCTGCGAATTCGTTCTATCAATAACTTTGTCCTTCCCTGATATTTTGTTTATTGCCATTTCCCGCCTACAGAAGAAAGCAAATATTGTCCCTTAGAAGCAACATGCAGGCACGCAGTACAAACAGGCGCCCGTAACTTATCCGTCTGTTCAGCCAAAACCTGGGAACCAGAAATTCACTTGGCTCATCAAGATCCAAATCCGCTGTGGATAATATCATTGCATGTAGTAGATGGCAATGCGCATGAAAATAGAGGCTAAGAGATGAGACCCGGTAAAAAACAAAGAGAAGGGGAAAAACTCGTAGCGCAACCACTCATTTCGGTCGATTCAATAAACTGCCAAGAAGGGTCATGTGGACCGACGATGATTGATAAGAAGACCGGAACCGTGACTCTGTCCGCTTTGACGAAGGTCGGGGATTGAGCGAATGCACAGCGCGCTTCGACGCCCCAGGACAGCCACAAACAATTACGATAGTAGCGTCATGTAGGTTGGTAGCTCGTCAATGCGTAACGTGAATGTATCGCGATGAGGCTATTTCTACCCTGTGGGTGAAGATTCGCCTTCAGGCATCACCAAGGTTGGAGGTTCGAGGGATTCGGGTTGCCCGGGCAGTTCTTCGCTTCGCTCTTCCGGCTCGGTCTCTCCGCAGATCATTTCCTCTTCTTTGGATAGTTCTTCAGGTGGTTTTTCCTCTGAAGGTGCTTCTTGAACACTCTCTTTTGCGGCTTGCTCCTGAACTTGCGGCTCTGCCAATTTTTCAGAGACGAGTTTAGGTGCTTCTGGCGCTGTCGGGACACCTTTAGTTAAGCATCTTCTTATGTCACTTAGTTCTTGTTTCGTAGCTTCAAGCCCTAATGTGATCGCTTGACTCTGATGGTTGTAGGTCTCTTCGTCTATCTCTCCAGCGACACGATGAATCTCGAGATTCGCAAGGAACAACTCCAATGTCTTAATCTGTTTCTCTAGATTGTCAGCTCTAGCGGACATCTTGTCCGCGAGCGATTTCTGATAAGTCTCTAAGTCTGAAATAGCCTCTGACAACTCCTTCTCTAAGTATTCATGGGTCGCTGGAGAGATCCTGGCTTCGGCTAAGAGATTATCTAAAGCTTGTTTCTTCTTTCTTGTCAGCTCCAGCTCCTTACTAACCATGTTGTAGGAAGTTTCCCACAAACTCAAATTGAACACCAACAAGGATCTCAGTGAATATCAAAATAAACTTTGTCAACATGTACAAATATCTACGAGTATTATCATGTCGCACTGCAAAAATGCCTGGCACCCGACCTACTAGATGCAGAGACCGAGCTTGAATAAACAGCTCAGAATCCTAAGGCGAGCTTGGATATTCGCGCAATTCACGCCAGGCTTCAATAATATAGCCTATGCTGCTTGGAGGAGTTTCACGTGTTCCAGCTGTTCTTCCGTAGATGCAATCTATTGGTCCGAGAATGAACCCGCCTCCAGGCGCAAGGGTTCTAATCGCTTCGGCAACAGCCTTCTTTATCTCCTTCTTGGTTCCGAATTCAAGTGTGACTGCGGAGTTTACTCCTCCCCAAAGACAGATGTGATCTCTAACCTCAGTCTTCATCTGATGCAAGTCGCATCTTCCTTCCACGGGGTCAGGCCCGAAGATGATGTCGATCCCTATCTCTTTGAAGACTTCTAGGAGAGGCGTCATCTCTCGAGTCATAATATAGCCGAACTTGGCTCCTACTTTATGAACGAGTTCGATTTCCTCCCGTATCAAGGGTGCCAGATAGGTTCTGTATGCCTTCGGAGACCAGAAAACTGTGGATTCGTACCATCCACGGTGGAAGATAACGTCAACGCCTCCGACTTCTCCGAGTAGACGAATCTGCATCATGTCCCATTCGTGAACTATGCTCAACAGGCGGCGGAGGAACTCGGGCTCTTTGAGGGTTGCCAAAATGACTTTATTGACGCCGCAAAGCCAGACGGCTGCGTCTCCCAACATTGGACCGGAGCCTTCTACGATAACCTCCTTTTCCATAGCGAATTTCTTTACCTGTTCCGTGTGATTGCGGAATCTGCTGAGTTCATCGTCGTTAGGTTGGCTGAAGAGCAGTGATAAGGCGTCGAGGTCGTTCATATCTTCAACTAGGTATTTCTTTGTCCGTGCACTGGGAACGTTGTAGTCGTCAAATATGTGAGCATCGTCTGGATGTGGCCGGTCTGGCGTCTGACGAACAACTTGTCTCAGGAAGCCTCTTGGCGTTTCATACTCCTTTGCTATGACCGGATACTTCTCTCCCGGTTCGATTTCCTTCCATTTTCTAATCTTTACATCTTTGTTGATGGCTAGCGGAGGAGAAATCCCAACCGCATCATCAAGACCGAGTGTAAGAAGTTGATCAACTCTCTCAAACTGGTTCCTCCACTGTGCGTTTGGATCCAGCAAGTACGAGCGTTCGAAGAACTTGAGCCAAAGCGGAATACGGTCAGTCTCCTCAAGGTTGATCGCACGAAGGAGTCTTTCTTTCGACGATAGCATCTTCATGGTTCTTCACCTATTTGCCGTTAATCAACGGCAGCTATCGGAATTCCTCCGGAGGTGCCACCTCCCCCGATCACCCTCGACTTTGTGTGTATCCAGAGCTCTGTCCTCGATACCAAACGAAATGGGTTTGGATCTGGGTTATCAGAGATCGCGTATAAACCCCCTGCAGCAGCTACACCGGCAGGGCCTGAAACCGTCTCAATAATGACCTTGCCTCCGCCGGCTGGGAAGGTGATGACTGCTTCAACTCCGGAAGGAATGATGATGTTATCCTGAAATATGTAAGTTACATAGCTGGATGTTTCAGGGGTACCAGTATCCTGAGCTATTTCGGAGCCGTTAATGTTGAGGTCTTCGGTCCCTTCATTTCTAAGGTGCAGTATGATGGTCTCGTTCAGGCGTTCTTTGGTGCCCGTAACCCTAGTGTCAGGATAGACCAGGATGCTCGTGCGCGGCAATGTGAGAAAATATACGTAGACGCCGATAGTGGCTACGGCAGCAACCACAACTACCAAAACGAGGACCTTTATATGCCCTTTCATAAATCAACCCCTATTCATATTCGCGTAGGTATAGAACTTTAAATCTTGTGGTGCCTGGGAGATGACCGAACATTTGTCTCAGGCTTTGACTATGTTCGACACGCAGCTTGAAGAGGTTCCATAAGTTCTAGTAGTTTTGGATGCGAACTGCTAGCCGAAGAACAGTTTTCAGCCTATTGGTCTTTAACTAAAAAAATAGAGGGGATGTATTAGTTTATCCTGGGTAGAAGAACCTGTAGATCGCTAGAGGTCCACCGAGCAGAACGATTGACACTGCGTATCCTCCGATGAAACCTGCAGCTACAGGCTTCCCGTACTGATCGTATGCTTTGGCTCCTCCAACTCTTATGGTTAGCACCTTCAAAATCCAGGCGATTAGGGGTGGCATGATCAAACCTGAGAATCCGAATTGCTCAATATTTGTAGCCATGAGCAGCCCGATGGGATCCAGCGGCCACCATGCAAACCTCATGCGTAGAAAAGTGAATATCCCTGTTACTATGAAGCCTAGCATTGCTTGAGGCACCCAAGCACCCGGACCGCCCGTGAATATCCCTGCAACGTAGCCCTCTGTGGAGCTTATGCTAAACCAGTTCCAGTCGTGGGGGAACGGCAACGCGTTGTAACCGACTTGGCTTGAAAGCCATATCATAGTTGTGTACCCTATGAAGGGCGCTAATATGCCTGCAGCCACCATCACCAGAAAGATGTTCTTCGGGTTAGCTTCAGCGTAGCGGCCGAAACCGTAACCTGCCCATGTGTCGCTTACAGCATTATAGAATCCGTTGTTGCCGTCCCATCCAGAAATATTGTTTGCAAACGCTGTGGACATCACAAACTCGGTTGTCTTCATCTCGTCGGTCATCGTTGGCCATACAACCTTGAACCAGCCATTGCCAGTTAAGTTAAAGAGTGGCAGGGGACCTAGGCTGACATAAACGCGCATCCAACCTAGGAACTCTATCCAGAAGATGAAGATCAGAAGCGGCGATATGACGCCAACACCCAAGATCCCTAGCACTATTAACAGTAGGACGGTTGACACGATCATCATCATATAGTTTGTCCTGTATGAGATGGGTAATTGCGCCTCCGATTCGCTAGAACCAGCCTTTCCAAAGGCGGCCTTCAAGGTGCTCGCGATGTAGTGTCGGTTCAGGATCAAGTAGAAGATCACAATACCCGGTAGCACCCCGAAATTACTGAATGCTCCCAGCTTCATGGGCGCCTCTTCATATATTACACTGCCTCTGCCCCAGAATGCCGAGCCTTCACCTACACCGGACATAGTTCCCGTGTAGTATCCAAAGGTATAAGCGACCTGGATGCCGATCACCACGATGACGAGCCACAGGAACCACCAGCTGAAAAGTATGCTAATGGGAGCGAAGTACAGAAGTGCCACCCAGATCGGGTTTAAGTTGAGACAGACGACCCCCGGAACCATGCGCGCCATTGCAGGCATAGCTTCAGTAAATTCAAGTGATCCCGCAGCCCATACGCACCACGGCGGGTCCATGGTCCAACCGTATATGTCTGGGAACCACTTGAACATGTTGGAGAAGACATATGGCACGTAGAATAGGAACCCTAGAACGAGACCGACCGTAAGCAAGGTTCGCGACATTCCTCTTGGCTGATGGATATTTCTAACGATCTCGTAAGGTCCTTGGGCATACGGTACCGGTAGTTCTTCTACAGCTAGCCATCTGTGGTGGAATAGGTTTGTCCAAGAGAGCACGAAGAAGAACAGAACTATTGGTAGAACAACCCATCCAACGTATGACGGGGCCCATTCAGCCCAGTTTAAGGGAACTGTTGGACCAGCGATCAGGTTCTCCCATGTACTAGCTTCAGGTGTCCAGAAGACAGGTACATACTTGCCATAGGCTTCAGGCTCAGCAAGCTTTAGGAGTGGCGCCATACCGGAAACGGAATTCCAAGGCCATCCGAAGCATGAATAGGTTATTGTAACCATTGATGCAGAGAAGATGTAAGCCAGCAACACCGGGTTAACCCTCTCCCTCAGTCCAGGTATTCTGCCGATGAGAATGAATAGCAGAAGTACAAGTGTTGCGCCTGCTTGGAAGTTGTATGAGCTATATGCGCCGAAAGACATGCCGACGGCGAATATCCCCGAGAGGAAGCCAGCTTCAACCGTGGAAACGAACGACAATACTACTATCAATGGAATTATCAGTTGCCAAGGAACTCTTTGTCTTTTTTCTTCAGTTTTAGACATTTTAACCTCCCGGGAAGATTATTGTCGCAGAAAATATTTAAATATTGTGATGAGGTATCATATCTTTTTGATGTCTTTGAATCGGATGAAAACACTTCATTTAGTTTCTTCAATGCTTCTTTTCTCATTAATCTTTTCCCTATGTGACCTCAATCTAACATGCGCAGAGGAAGGTCAAATCGATTTTAGAGTAGTTGCCGAAAACATTAGCAGTGAAAACATCAAGGAACACTTGAAGTTTCTAACCCAGGTCGGATCGCGCGTCACGGGTTATCCTGGTTTCTTTGAGGCGGCCAATTACATCGGTGCCAAGTTTAGGGAGTATGGCCTCGAAGTTGTCCTAGAGAACTACACGATCACTGTCCCCATGGACTACGGCGCAAGGATCACTGCCAAAAATGGTCCATCGTTTGAGGCATACGTGCTATGGCCGAATCATGTGAACCCTTCTCCATACGAAAGCCCCCCTGAGGGGGACAGACTGGTTTATGTTGGCGAAGGAGACTTTAGCGACTACGATGGCAAGGATGTCGCAAACAAGTTTGTCCTGATGGACGAGAACTCGCGTTGGTACTGGTCCGTAGCCGCGCAATACGGTGCAAAGGGCATAATCTACAGGCAAGAAGAGGAGACAACAAGGAGCGAAGCCGCATGGAAGATAGGTTCACTTCCGTTATACTTTCCGAGACTCTTCGTTAGGTATGAAGAGGGCAACCGGCTGCTGAAACTACTGTCCCAAAATGGAGAGACAGAGATCTATGTCAAAGCGAACATGACTTGGGAAAATATCTCGGTTCCAAACATCATTGCGTATGTGAAGGGGACTGGGCCTCACTCGGAGGAAGTCATAGCCGTATCAGCCTACTTCGATTCATGGTCCATAGTTCCGAAGCTTTCACCAGGAGCCACGGATGCCCTTGGGATAGCGACTTTGCTGGAGCTGGCAAGGTTCTTCAGCGAGCATCCGCCTGATCGCTCAATCATGTTAGTGGCACTATCAGGGCACTGGCAAAGCCTTTGGGGAGCAAGGGAATTTGTGGACTCTCACTTTCAAGAAGTTGGAACAAAGATCAAGGCTTTCGCAAGTCTAGACTTGGCCACAGAAAGCCGGGAAGTAGGCATATACAATGGGGCTCAGGGAGGCGTCGGATACACCCCAACGTATGTCTATCAGAACCCTGCAACCTTGAATGCAAGGTATAGCTGGCTCCTAACGAAGTTCTTTAGAGAATACTTGAATGAAATGAAGCAGATATGGGGCGCTGACTTCGGTGAAACCTTCGTAGATCGTATACTTCTGACCCACCCCTCCTACATAAAGGTCAATTCACCCATGGAGTTTGCCGGCACAACCATGTTTGACTCCGAACCCTACACCGTTGCATGTTACGGAGGAGGCTACGCTTATCACACAACTAACGCCATCCGCCTCTACATGAAAACGCCACTTGACACTTATGACCGCCTAAACCTCGAGAATCTTTGGCCTCAGGTAAGATTCATAGCCAGCACATTATGGGGCCTCGCAAACGAGCCAAGTCTGGGGATCGTGCAAAACCCCTTCAGATTCGGACCGCCTGACTGGGGATTCGCAAGATTGACGGTAGTCCCCTCCGTATACAACATAAGTACAGCTTTTTGGGATCCTTTGGCTGCTCGTCGTTTCCCTGAACTATGGAAAGACACGCTAGTCTATTTTCAAGTGGCGGGTTCTATCTCTGGCGTTGCTATGCCCAGCGAGAACGGGGAAGTGGTCGTAAAGGGCGTAAAGCCCTACAGCATTGGCTCTGTAGACGCTTTCGTTGTGAACAGAGCAAACGGTCGGATTGAGTGGGCCACTGACCTAGGCGCTTATCGAGCCCCACCAGACTGGGCGTTCAGGTCTGTTAACATTGCAAGCGCCGACTACCGTAGAATGATCGCCGTCTTTAAATGCGCTAGCATTTACATGTTCTCAGCTTTCAACCCTGTGGATTTCAGCCCAGCTTCAGCCTTGCTAATCTACAATCACTTGTCTCATGGACCTATGATTCACCAAAGCAGTCTGACCATCCCTATAACCGCTCTCGGAGGAGCGGGGGTAGGCGACAGTATGGCTTTTGTTGAGCCCGATACTTCCACTGAGATTTTCATATCGGCGCCTGGAATGAGATTTCCAATTGGCTTATTGATAAACGCTACGCGGGATAATCCTGATGGATATGGCTTGCGAATTGCACAAGGTCAAACACTCAGGATTAATCAGACTTCATTCTATCTTCTCAAAGATCTCTATTTCGTGAATCATGGCAGAGTCAAGACAGCCCTTAATTACTACACGTACAATCCAATCGTTATCGACTTCCATAAATCCTCTACGGAGTACCTTGAAAGCGCGCAGAAAGCGGAGTCGAATGACGCCCAGAGCCTCATATATGCGTACTCGTTCGCGGGATGGAGCTATGAACAGAGGTCTTACTTCGGCACAATCGACGTTATCTTCCAAGCTATACAGACTTCTGTGATGTTCTTTATCGCATTGATACCCTTTGCTCTTGTTCTGGAAAGACTGACAGTAGGTGCACAAGAAGGTGTCAAACGTGTATCTGCAACATTGACAACTTTCGTTATATTCCTTATCGTCCTAGGCCTATTCCATCCCGGTTTCCACCTAGCAACAAACATAATGATGGTTCTCATGTCTTTTGGCATGCTCGCCGCAACGTTGCCCCTGCTAGGATTCGTTCTCGCTGAAACCAGAAGCGCCATGAAGGCATTCAGGGAACGTGAAGTTGGCGTTCACACCGCCGAGATAAGCCGAACAGACGCCATTTCCCACGCATTCTCAGCATCTGTTCAGAATATGAGAAGAAGAAAGTTTCGTACCCTGCTCTCAATGGTTTCAATATGCATTGTCGTTTTCTCCTTAGTGACTTTTACATCCTTCGTATTCATTCCCATGCCAAGAGGAGAAGAATATGAAGCCCAGCCATTGTACGAGGGAATCTTCCTACGTAAGCCCACTTGGGCTGTGATTCCTGAAGGCATATACCATCAACTGAAGGTACAGTACGGCGACTCAGCTAAGGTTGTTCCCAGAGGCTGGTTTCTTATGCCGACCACAGGAACAGGCATCGGCTACTATCCGTTTTCGCCCGAGCTCAAAACGCAGATCGGCGCAATACTTTTTGTGGACCCTGCTGAGACCGAGGTAACTGGCATATGGAATAAAACAGGGATTGAAGGAAGATGGTTCATCGAAACCGATCTCTACGCAGCGATAATAAGTCAGAAAACGGCGGCGAACCTCACGTCTGAGCTTGGAAGGCTGATTGATGTCAACTCTAAAATCCAGTTGTGGGGTTTGAACTTGACTGTTGTCGGAATATTTGACGGTAATCTTCTATACTCAGGTGAATCAGGAATTATAGAGTTCGACGGAGAGGCTATAACTCCTAGGGTTCCAGTAGCAGGCGCAGGAGGCGCACAGGTTCTAGTTAAGCCGCCGCACTTCTCCGGAGACAAGGTCATCATCCTGCCATTTAGATTGTCCTTCAAGTTTCCTGAACTATATAGCCTCATGAATATGGCGTTAAAGCCTGACGACCCCTCAACGATACCATCAACAGCTGTCAGCCTCGTGTTAAGGAGTTCCATCGATGTATATTACACTGTTCCAGGTCGGTCAAGCACTGTCAAAGTCCTTCGATACAGAACTTGGTTCAACACCGTTGGCATTGAGACGCTGCTCATTCCCCTCCTGATCAGCGGTCTTACGATACTGAACATTATGTTGTCTTCTGTTTATGAGAGGGTTAAGGAAATATCGGTTTACATGTCTGTAGGTCTCTCGCCGCTACACGTTGCTGGAATGTTTCTGGCTGAATCCCTTACATACGCCCTTGTGGCAGTCGTGATAGGTTATCTCTCTGGAATTATGGGTTGCTTCACATTAGGCTACTTCAATATGTATCCGCCTGAATTCTACCCCAATTACTCCTCTGTCTTTGTCGTTATCACCGTTCTTTCATCAATGGTTCTAACCATAATCTCATGTGTCTATCCAGCTAGCAAGGCTTCACGTTTAGTTACGCCCTCGCTTGAAAGGAAGTGGCGTTTAAGACCGCCGCCGAAAGATAGCAGCACTTGGACTATTCCGACACCCTTCAGCGGCTCAAAAGAGGAGGTTCGTAGCATGCTCCGCTTCCTTAAGGAGTTTCTGTCCATTCACACGATTGAAAGAACCGGCGCCTTCTGCGTTGAAGATATGAAGCTGACAGAAGAAGTTGAAGAAGATCGACGGGTCGAAATTTTAGACGCTAAGGTTCGCCTTGCCCCCTATGATATAGGTCTTTTCCAAGACGTGTTAATAGAAGCGCGTTCCGTCGAGGAAGAGAAGTATGGCCTGACTCTCACCATAAGAAAGATTACGGGCTCCCAAGATCCGTGGATCGTGTCAAACAGAACTTTCATCGACTCCGTACGCAAGCAGATGCTTATCTGGAGAACTCTTGCCCCAAGCGAGAAGGAGAAGTACAGATGAATCTCGAAGGACAAGCGGAAACTAGACCCGGTCTATCTTGGAAAACCCTTTTGGCTATATTCTTTGCCGTATTCGTGATTCAGCCGATAATCATATATTACTCTCTAATCACCAACATAGCGCTTCCTATGCAAGCTTGGATAGTCATTCTACTGTGGACAGAGCTCGCCAGAGCCCTCGGCGCTCCACTCAGCAGGCAGGAAGTCTTCATACTCATTTCCTTTCAGACTATGGCGACTGCTTATGCACTCGCTTTCGTCACGCCCATCAAGAACATGTACTATTCAACCAGTCCGGAGAGTCAAGCTTTCGGGATAATCCGGTACGTGCCGAGTTGGTGGGCTCCGCCAGCAAGTGAAGCCGTTCAGATCTTATCGAGGAAGTGGATTTTCCTCCAGCCCTCCATCAGTGTTCCCATAAGCATCATGTTGGTTTCGATAGCCTTCTCGGTTGCCATGGACATCGCGCTTGGCTACTTCTCATACAACGTATACGCACGCGTCCAGAAATTGGAGTTTCCTATGGCAAAAGCAGTTGTACAGACCATTATCACCCTCGCAGAGAGAGAGAAGAGATCATTCAGAGTGCTGATGCTTTCATTTCTTCTCGGGGCCTTCTACAACTCCTTCACTACCTTCTTCCCATTCCTTCTTGGACCTTATCTTTCCACAGGTGGAGCCGCTGACCCGAGCATGTACTTCGTAACCTCGCCGATAGCCAGCTCCTTTGACCTCACGACGTTTCTGGCAAACTTTATACCGGGAGCAGGTTTAGCCTTCACCATGAATATGGTTCCTTACATTATGGGATTTATCTTGCCCCTCTGGGTTGGAATAGCTCAGTTCATAGGAGCATTTGCCTTCTACTTCATAGGCACCCATATGATAACGAGAATGAACCTTTGGCCAGTGGAATCCGCCTATAGCTCATCTTGGCCCATCTTTACCCTTGTCCAGAGATCTCAACTTTATTTCTACATAAGCGTCACGATTGGTCTGACGCTTGCCGCAACATTCATACCGCTAGCTTTGAGACCCAGGGTTTTGACACAGGCATTCAAGGGCTTTCTGAGCAAAGGAACGAGTAACACCAATGTGGATAGGTCTCCATTAAGACTGTCGATGCTTCTCTTCTTCCTAGCATCCGCAGGTTTAACCGCAACAGTGCATTTTCTCGCACCTGCATTCCCCATCTACATCTTGATCTTGTTCATCATGGGTGGATCTTTCTTCACGTCGCTCTTGTCCGTTGGTGTTGCTGGCATATCCTTCTCAGGTTTCAATATCCCCTACCAGAGGGAGCTCATAATATACACAAGTGGCTATCAGGGAAGAGACGTCTGGTTTGCAGGTGGCTCTTACGCTCCGATGGCGATGTCCACAAACAGCGCCTCAATAGCTCAGAACCTGATGCAGGCAGACATCTGTAGAGTCAGCCACAACGAATACTTCAAGGCATACATCATTGTCGTTGCATTGGGCATGTTCAGCAGTTTCCTCTTCGTCAGTCTCTTCTGGAACATCGCCCCGATCCCTTCAGGCGCTTATCCTGCTACGATAAGTCTCTGGCCGATTGACGCTATGGATTGGGCCAGAACGCAACAATGGGTTTGGACTGGTTATCTCTTCCGTTTCGACCTGATAATGTGGTCCTTCATAATCGGCTCGATCATTACGTTCGCGGCGAACTTCATTCTCAAAAACCCTCTAGTTTTACTGGCTTTGGTCTCTTCGACTAACATGTACAATCTGCCTTGGTGGGGTGATCCCATATCCGTTGGAATGGCTATGATGATAGGTTCAATCGTGGCGAACAAGGTGCTCTCACCCAGGTTCGGCAAAGCCTTTGACGCACTGAAGGGCAATTTCTTCATGGGCGTGACGCTTGGCTGGGGCTTCATGGAGGTCTTGAAGTCCATTTTGATTCTGATCGGCAGATCTATGTGGATATTGCCATTCTGACAAGCAGAACCATTGACTGGTTAAGGAACGCGCAAGGCAGACTGTATGGCAATTCTGGACGGGCGTCGGAGGACCACATCGTTAATATTATCTCAGTGCATTACTGTAGAAAAGAGGCGAGAGAGCTGGACCTCACAAGTTATTCAATCCTTCTATGCATCTCCTATTTGAGTATCCCTTTAGCCCCTTTCAGTTGGGCTTCCAGAGAAGAAAACCACATAGCTCTCACCTTCATCTCGATCATATGGGTACTAATAGCTCCATCTCCACTCGTAACCATTCCAAGTCTGATGATGAAAGGGCTTTACCCTGCGTCCTTCCTGGACTTCAAGAGTCTATCTTTGAATTATTTTCTAATATACATTGTCTTGGTGAGTCTCATAATTTACTTTCACCTCTCAAAAAGATACATCTATTACTCCTTGTCGATAATTGCGTTGTCTTTAGCAAACACTGGAGTAGGAACACTCCCGTTCATACCAGGAGTCATCAATTCAAAAGATGCGATAGAAATATTCGGTCAAGGCGTAGTCATTTTCCTTTACGTGCTTGCATTCATAGCGATAGCTGCAAGTCTTGCCGATTC
>CAZQDW010000003.1:1968-6250 GCA_964592315.1 uncultured Candidatus Bathyarchaeia archaeon | reverse complement strand
CAGGCTGAAGATATGTAGAACTAGACTCGTCACCACTTTCCAGAGCAACATCGTGATCCTTGCTGACATCGCCCCTGCTATAGCCTTGCCGCAGCCGGTACGTATCATGCCCTAGATGACTTGGGGTCCCCACAGAGTGAGCTCGTCTCGATGCGGCATGAGAATCCTTCTACAGCCAATCCTCGTATCGTATGGACGATCTTTGGGCTAGGCTTCTCTCGTAGAGTCTTGTCGAGAACCCACGGTTCTTTGCTATTTCGCCGTAGTCGAGCGCCGTCTGCGTCGGTTTACGCTCGTAATTTCCTATCAAGTCGACATCTACAAGTCCGAAGAAGGGTTGCCAGACAGGGAGGTTGAACACACGGCCATAAAATCCTTCCCAGCCTGGGAGGAAAGACCACCAGCAGTATCCGATAATGTCTGCATTATCGTGAGTGATGGCGTCATGTAGGCTCTTCAAGTGGCGGAGGAGGAACGCCGTCTTCTGGTCATCATCCCTGTTTGGGAGACCATTCTCGGTGACAAGTATAGGCTTACTATACTTCTTAGACAAGTTCCTACAGATATCCCGGAGTCCGTCAGGGTAGACAATCATTGTACCGAACTGACCAAGACCAGTCATTACTGAAAGTCCATAGTAGTTTACTCCTATGTAGTCGAACTTTCCTTCCTGAACCTCGATCCCCCCATACATCCAGTCCTCAATATTCTTCATAAGTGTCTTCATTGAGTCTTCGTTCGTCTGTTCCGTCGCAGTCGCCATTTCTGGTCCAACTAGTATCGCCGATGGTCCAAGAGGATTAGAAACACCGACCTTGGCCTGACTATTCTTTTCGTGTATTATGTCGTAGCTCTTTCTGATGGCTTCATTCATGCTGTTCAAGGAAGCATCGATTTGCTTCGCGAGGTCGCCTTCCTGTGAGGGTCGGCTACTTATCATTGCCGCTGCCCAAGGCTCATTCAACACCTGATAGTAGTCTATGTATTGATCATATTCGCTTGAGGCTAGTTCCACATATCGCAGAAACTTCTCGACGATCTCCTTTGATGTCCAACCGCCCTGTTCATGTATCCACCTCGGATTTCCTATGTGGTACAGGTCGATAATGGTTGTGACGCCAGTTTCCTTAAGCCTAGAGAGATACTCATGGTAAAACCTAATAGCGTTCTGATCTATCTTATCCTCTTCCGGCTCGATCCTAGCCCAATCGACGCCCGTGCGGAAGGCATTCAATCCCAGCTCCCTCAAAATCTTGAAATCCACCTCGTAGAAGACCGAATGCTTAGAAGCATCGATCAGTGGCAGATCGCAGACAAGACCGCCAAAATGCTGATAGTTGGAGATGCTGGCGCCGAATAGAAATCCATCAGGAAACGTGACAAAATTCATCCCAAAACTCACCACAATACGTTACGGTCTTTGCACTTAAGTCTTTCCATGGCAGAGCATCTTGATCTCCCAAGCGACCGCAAGATGTGCAAGCCATGCAGTCTGCTTTCGTTGGCATAGCAATCCTTAAATTCTCTCCCACTCAATATAATCAGCGGTTGGTTTCATGAGAGGGGTTGTGAAGATTCTTGTTCTGGTGGTCGTGGCTGCTGTTGCTGTCGCTGCGGGCGTCTATACCTATTTTCTCCTTCAACCTCGTTTGAGCCTCTTGCTTTATCCTGACAGTAAGGTCGCGGGCTGCAAAACGCGTCTAAACGAAACGGTTATACTCCACGTGCGAAACGACGGAAACATCGACCTCTATGTCAATTCAATCTATATAGAAACTTACGGGGGGGAACCGTTTTCCCCAAATGCCACCTATACTTTTCAGAGTGATATCGTGATCCCTATTGGCGTTGAGGCGGTGATCATCTTTCCCGCTGGCGGAGGCGAGGTCGTCATCGAGACCATTTCAGGTCCTTCTGTTGCCAACGGAGGCGCCTACGCGGTCTCCGACAATCCAGACCCAAATCCATTCGGTATGTGGCAGGCAAACCTTTTCATATACACGAGGGCTGGGCGGATTGGAGGCTATGCCGGAGTCCGTGTAGCCCTTACGGAATAAGGATACTGTGCACTTCATTCGCTTAGCCAAGAAGGCTCCAGTCAGGCTCGTATCGGCTCCATCCGGAACCACTTCTTTCCTCTAGGATGCCAGCTTCCTGTAGATGTGGCTTGACGTGTTCCATCAGAATGTTCAACGCTTTGAGCCTTTCGGTCAGCTCCTCCTCAGAAATCTCTTTCAAGCACATAGTTTTCCCGATCTTCGTGAGAATGATTCGTCCAACAGGTGTTTTGAGCACCTCATGGAACCTCCATTCGGGTATGGTACAAACTTTCCGTCTAGGATGAACGGGAGGTACAACGATTCATCGAGGGGGCTAAAGATCAGGAAAGCGGCCGTTAGGAACATTCCTCTTTGAATTGCCTTCTTGCAGTCATCTAGGAAAGCCATCAATAGGGGCAATAGCGGAGAAGAAGCTTCCTTTCTTTCAAATCTGGATCATGAATTATCTTTGCATTGGCTAGAGCCCATAGCGCTTCGTCTTCTTTCCAGTCTTCGAGAACCTTATTCATGTTTTCTATCGGCGCCCAGTCCACGTAGACATCGACGTCCCTCTGACAATTTTTTCGTTGAATCCCTTGTCGGAATTCTTTCTCTCAACCACCATTTTCTCAGCCGCGCAAACAATAAGGTCAACGTCCGCGAGTTCATCGACGACGCCGATGGAGGCAGAGCCGACCATAACCACCCCGAAGGCACCATCCAACTCATCCTTACATCTTTTTAGGAATTCGCTTGCCAATTTCAAGAAGTTTCTACCTGCCATTTCACTATCGCTTCTATTCAGATTGCTGAAACTATATGTTTTTGCTGCTTGCTGCAAAATCGGCTTCCATCTTTTGGGTTAGTTCTTCGTAAAACCTTAAATACAGATTAGCATCAAAAAAGTGCTAAGGGTTATGGCTATGACTCAGTTAGCTCTCAAGGGCGGTAAGCCCATTGTGCCAGGCGGACTTTACACCAAATGGCCCATTCTTGACGAATCTGACGCGTTTGCTGTATCGCAGGCGCTCATGAGCGGCAGATGGTGTGCTCTATCCCATGGACCTGAGACATACAACGGCCAGTTCGAGGCGGAATTTGCCAACTATCTTGGAGTCAAGTACGGTCTTCTTGTAGATAACGGGACCAACGCCATTGCGCTAGCGCTGAAAGCAGGAGAAGTGGAGGCAGGAGACGAGGTTATCGTTCCGGCCGTGACTTTTATTGCAACGGCAACCGCCGTGATTCAGATTGGGGGAATACCGGTTTTCGCTGATATAGATCCCGATACCTATCAGATAGATCCTTCTTGCGTGAGAAAACTGGTAACGGAGAAGACTAAGGCTGTGGTCCCCGTTCATTATGGTGGATACCCCGCGAATATGGATGAAATAATGGAGATAGCGGAACAACAGAACCTACTCGTCGTTGAGGATTGCGCTGAGGCACACGGTTCAGAATGGCGGGGAAAGAGGGTCGGATCAATAGGCCACCTCGGAGCGTTCAGTTTACAACAAGGGAAGCCGTTAACGTGCGGAGAGGGCGGATTCGTCTCGACAAATGATGAGCGACTAGCGGCAAAATGCGCTTCGTATGCGAATTTTGGGAGAATGCCGGGAAGACCAATCTATGAGCATCATGTCGCAGGCTACAACATGAGGATGACCGAACTGCAAGCTGCCTTAGTTCTTTCACAGTTGAAGAGGCTTCCTCAACAGACTGAAATCCGCTATGTTAATGGTGAGTACTTTGCGTCGGAGCTGGAGAAGATCGGCGGCGTTCGTGCCCTTAAGAGAGACCCTCGAGTAACCAAGAGAGGCTATTACTTCTACTTCATCCGGTATGACGCCTCCAAGTTTAAGGGCGTGTCCCGCGACCGTTTCATACAGGCGTTGAAGGGTGAAGGCATCCACTGTGGCACTGCACACAATGATCCTATATACCAGAACCCCGTCTTCGTTGAGATGAAGTCCGTTTCTGGGAAACCTGTCGATTATACGAAGGTTCATTGTCCAGTTGCGGAACGCGTTTACGAAAACGAGATCTTGGCTCTTGGAAAAGACTTTCTGATGGAGCGGGAGAAAGTGGACCTTGTGCTGGAGGCGATAAGGAAGATTAAATATAACGTCGACGAACTTCTCAATTAGCAAAACGAAGTTGCAGGGACCTACCTAGTCTCGGCTGGTCCACCGACGGATGTCAAGACGTCGATGACTGTCGGGCGGTCGGCCGAAAAGCTCCTT
>CAZQDW010000003.1:0-1958 GCA_964592315.1 uncultured Candidatus Bathyarchaeia archaeon | reverse complement strand
CCCCAAATTCGCGCCTCTGATCACAGACTACTATCCCCCATGCGCTATCGTTCGCCACAACAGCCACAAAGGGTAATTCCTGTCGGACTGCCGATTCCAGTTCGGTTACGGTGAAACCGAAAGCGCCGTCACCTGAAAGAAGCAGCACGGGTCGATCGGGGAAGGCCAGTTTCGCTGCCATCGCCCCCGGGATTCCCCATCCGACCACGGCGCTCGCTCCGCATGTCAGCCACCGACTAGGATACTGGTCGGTCAGCATCATATGTGCCCATTGACCAATGTTTCCTCCGTCAATCAGAAATATGATATCATCCTTAAGTAACGGAAGGATGGCTTCCACGATATGTAGACCGCTCATCGGCTTAGTCAAAGGTGGAGGCCTTTCAATCCAACGGGCTCGAAACAGGCGCCAACGGTCCCGCGCTTCGTCTAACCATTTCATGTGAGGAGGTTCTCCTAAACGGCGCATCTCTATGGCTAGTTGGTCAAACATCAACGCTGGACTGACTGCAAAGGACAGGTCAGGTTTAATTCCTTGTTCCAACTCGCACACGTCTCTGTCTATGCGTATTATGAATACGCCTTGCCTAACCTTTGGCGGTAGAAGGAACCCAACCCTGTAGTCTACTCTTGCACCCGCCAGAATTATTAGGTCTGAGTCTTCTAGAAGACATGGTTCTCCGCTTGCGGCACCTATAACACCGAGGAAATTGGGGTGAGGTTTGTCAACTGCGCCTCGATCCCATATGGGAGTAACTATCGGAATGGCCGAAGCCTCGCTGAAATCCATCATTGCCTTCTGTCCCCTCGCATAGAATACGCCGCTTCCAGCTATGAGCAGCGGGCGTTCTGCACGCCTAATAACCTTAGCAGCCTCGGTGACGAGATTCTGATCCGTCTGTTCCACTACTGATGTTTCAGCATTCCTACTCGCGGCAATGTCGACAGATGTGTCAACTTTTTCCTCCAGAACATCAAGTGGAATAGTTAGGTGTACGGGACCCGGTCGGCCACTCAAAGCTGCTGCAAATGCCTGTCTAACCAGGAATGTGAGGTCGCCGGCTCGGCTAACCGCTTTGGCAAACTTGGAGATTGGCGTAGCAAGACCCACTTGATCGAACTCCTGAAATACTCCGCGACCGACTCCGTATCCTGCGCTTGCACCCGTAATCAACAAGAGGGGCGCACCGTCAAAGAAGGCATTAGCAACCCCTGTGAGGGCGTTCGAATGGGCAACTCCACTACTCACCGCGCAAACTCCAACTCGACCCGTGAGCCTCGCATATGCATCTGCCATGTAAGCCGCTGCTTGCTCATTATGAGTATCTATCAAGCGGATGCTGGCCTTACGGCATGCCACGTAAAATGGGTTCAATCCGTTCCCACACAGCGTTGATGCCCAGGTCACACCTTGTCGTTTGAGTTCCTTGGCAAGAACATCTGCCCCGGTTCCTATCATGGCATCTCTCTCCTTGTCAACCATGTACGAATGCATCTATTTTAGAATTCTCTCGGCGATTTCAACCATATGGTGGAGTGTTCGGGTATGTGGATGCTCCATGAGCTGTCTACTAACGCCTCTTTTCCACTAGTTGACATGCTATAGCGGTCTCCTTTCTGCCTAGAAGTATCGTTCCTAGAGAGTTTAGGCTTTGGTCAGATAGTCGACATCAGGAGAACAGTCGGCTGCATCGTTTAGGCTGGGTTCATAAGATCAGACACGCCTGCCAGTCTGGGTTATCACTGGGATGCCGCGAGTTCAGCAGCCAGTTTTATGGCTTCTTCTAGGCTTCTTGGATTAGCGAGTCCCTTACCAGCTATCTCGTAGGCTGTCCCATGGTCTACCGATGTTCTTATGAACGGCAGTCCCAACGTCACAGAGACAGTTCCATAGAAGTCGAGGGTTTTCGCTGCTATGTGACCTTGATCGTGGTACATGGATAGAACTGCGTCATATT
>CAZQDW010000002.1:23282-25992 GCA_964592315.1 uncultured Candidatus Bathyarchaeia archaeon | reverse complement strand
AAGGAACTTGTATGGTGAAGGGGCCAAGCTTCGTTCCGTCGGGCATCTCTCTTACACCATCACCATTTCTGTCGATTATTCCGGCGTCGTCTAGGATCTTCTTAGCCTTGTCCATGTTGTATTCCCACTTATACTGGTCTACTAGGTCCTCATCAATGAACGCGGCAGCTGCACTTGTATGAAGGATGGGTACTGGAACAGCCTTACTACCGTAATTGTAGTAGGCTTTGGTGATCATGTCGTCGAATGGTATTGCATGAGCAATAGCTCTTCTCACAGTAGTGTCGTCTAATGGCTTCTTCGCATAATTCATCCAGACAAATGTTACGCCGCCGCCCACGTAGTATGGCGGGTGGTCATAATAAGTTCTTCTAGCCAATCCTTTGACTTCCCATATCTCCCAGATCTTCGGTGTAAAGTGCGTCATCACGTCAAGCTCTCCAGCTTCGAACGCTAGAGCTGCAGCCATGTTGTCCTTAAAGTCTTGATGAGCTATATACTTAATGGTAGGTAGACCGAATATATCCTTGCCCCACCAGTCGTCCACCCTTTCGTAGTAGAAGACCTCTTCCGTCCAGCTCATTAACCTGTATGGGCCACCACCCACTATTTTATCGGGTTCATCATCTCTGAACTCAGTCGGCAGCCTATCTCCATATTCAGCTTCTAAGCCTTCCCACCTGTGCTTGGGCAGTATCACAGGGGCTTGAATCACACTAAACATTTCGAAATAATTTAGCTTTGCATCGCTGGTAATGAATTGCACGGTCTTCTCGTCTACAGCTTCGACGCTCTCTATATAGTCCCAAAGAGGCGTATACATCGCCACTACATACTTCTTTCCCAGCTCCAAACTGTACTTGACATCCTCAGCGGTTATAGGCTGGCCATCCCACCACTCAGCCTCGTCTCTAATCTTGACCTGCAAGGTGTACTTGTCAATCCATTCGTAGCTCTCTGCGGCATAAGGTATCCACTCATCCGTAAACTGACAGTACAAGTATAGACTAGGATACAGTATGTTGTTCGCCCAGCATTGGGAAGGAAGCAAAGGACTCCAGCCTGGCGGTGGACCCCAATCGGAGGACATGATGTAAACTTCCTCTCTGGCTATCTCTTGAGCTGCAGGCATACTTACCGGAAAGAAGGCAGCAAAGGTAGAAATCAACAGAACAGTCACAATAGCACGCATTGTTGGTTTTCTAGCTTTTTCCTTCAAAGGTTTCTCAACCTCAGTTCACACTTATATATGCAACCCCTATAAAAGATTAATGGTGGAGGTTTTATCCATCGTAGTTGCAAAGGATATAGCCTAAAGGACGAAAGGCTACGACAGTTTCAATGCGTTCCGCTAGAATTAGAATCCCTCCCATTTTTTGTACAGGAGAGGTACATCTTCTCTAAGCCTCTTGGTGTAAGAAGAATGTGGATGCTCCATTACCTCGTCAGGCGAGCCCTTCTCTACGATCGAACCCTTATACATTATCAGAATTCCGTCGCTTACATAGTAGGCTAAGCCTAGATCGTGGGTTATGAATATGAGTGAAGTCTTGTATTCCTCTCTAAGCTTTGAGAAGAGCTGGAGTACACTTGCCCTGGTGGAAGCGTCTATCATCGAGATAGGTTCATCAGCCAGTATAAGCTTAGGCTTAAGCATATAGCATCGAGCTACCATGATTCTCTGTCTCTGTCCTCCGCTAAGCTCGTGCGGATACTTGCCCAGTACATCCTCAGGTCTAAGCCCGACCTCCCTAAGAGCCCCTCTAACCATGCTGTCTCTATCAGAACTTGAATCCCCTGTGAGCGTGAAGACCTGATGTAGAATTCTATCGATCTGATGGAGAGGGCTGTAGGATGCGTATGGATCTTGGAATATCCCGTGAACCTGCTTCCAATACCACCTACGTTCTTCAAGCCTCTTGAGGCTGACCACATCTTTGCCCTCGAACATTATTGAGCCAGACGTAGGCGGGAGAAGTTTCAATATCATCCTGGCAGCGGTTGTCTTACCTGAACCGCTCTCACCTACAAGCGACAAGAACTCGCTCGATCTGACATCGAAGGATATATTGTTTACAGCTACTATCTCTCTCCTCTTAAGCAGTCCTGTGGTGAAAACCTTTGTAAGGTTCCTGACTTCAAGAAGCATATGAATTATGCCTCCCGAGTACCTGAAGATATCAGATGGCAACAACAACAGCTGCCCTTAGTCTCCAGCAATGGCGGCTCCGTAGATCGACACACATCCATGACTTCACTACATCTGGGGTGGAAGCGGCAACCTTTTGGGGGATCTAGAAGGTTTGGAGGTTCACCGGGTATGGATGTGAGACCTCTCTTTCTAACCTCAGGCTCGGGCGTTACCACGGCATTTATCAATCTGTAGGTATATGGATGCTTAGCATTGTAGAGTATATCACTGGTGGAGCCTGATTCTACCACTTTACCCGCATACATAATTGTTATCCAATCTGCTATCTGCCTTAACACAGCTATGTCGTGAGTTACAAAGATCGTGCTTTCAATGATTCCTGCTTTCCTAAGGTCCATCAGCATCTTGAGAACCTGCTTCTGCGTAGACACATCTAGTGCGGACGTAGGTTCATCTACGATTAGAAGCTTAGGGTTGAGAAGTGTGGATATGGATATCACAGCTCTCTGCTTCATGCCTCCGCTAAGCTCGTGGGGATACATGTATAGAGCTTCCACC
>CAZQDW010000002.1:13454-23182 GCA_964592315.1 uncultured Candidatus Bathyarchaeia archaeon | reverse complement strand
GTACAGTGGAGGCTTCACATTCATCATCAAAGTATTTACAAGGGTGGATTTCCCGCAACCGGATTCACCGGCCAACCCTAATGTTATGCCCTTCTCCATAACTAGGTCCACGCCGTCTACGGCTCTGATGTAGCCTTGACGGATAGAATAGTAAGCCTTGACATCTTCAGATTCGAGAAGAGCCACGTTTTCAACCTCCCTTGAGCCTAGGACTAAAATATTCATCTAACGCCGTAGACAGGAGAAGGAGAGAAGCCGCTAACGCTACTAGGCATGCGCCTGGCGGGACAAACCACCACCATAGCCCTCTGCGTACGGATTCAAGAATCTGAGCCCAGTATAGAATTATGCCCAGCGAAACGCCCCGAGTTAAACCTAAACCTATCATGCTGAGACCTGCTTCCGCTATCATAGCCCCAGACAAGAGTAGAACGAAAGCCATGAACGTGTAGGATGCCATATTAGGGAGCAAATCCTCCAGTATGATTTTCACATCACTTAGACCAGCCATTCTAGACATGTGGACGAACTCTCTGGCTTTCAAGCTCAGCATCTGCGATCTCATAGCTCTAGCGACCCAAGGCCAAGATGTCACCCCGATTATGAGGGAGACAAATAACGGATTCCTTTCTCTGAGGTAAGCTGCTATAAGCATCATGATTAGTATGGAGGGCAACACCAGAACTACATCGGTTAGCATCATCAGCAGACTGTCTGTAAGCCCGCCTTTAAACCCAGAAATTACTCCTATAACTATGCCTACCGCTAATGCTATAAGGGCGGCCGTAACCCCTATGGAAATCGAACTCTTTGTCCCAGTTAGCAAAAGAGCCAGTAGATCTCTCCCCCAACTATCGGTCCCTAAAGGAAAACGATCCGAAGGCGGATGCTCAGGGGAGCCAGCAATATCTAACGGATCTACTTTATACACCACGGATCCGAATATGCCCATGAGCATTATGCCGATGAATACTCCTAAGCTCAAATCGAGTTTCTTTATCCTAAATAGATCTTTGATTATAGGAGGTATCACGGCTACTCACCTACATAGCCTGTTCTGATCCTAGGATCTATGTATGCGTATACCAAATCAACTATGAAGTTTGCGAGTAGTAGAGTTGAGATTAAAAGGATAAATGTGCCTTGAATCATAGGATAGTCCAGCGTGGTGAGAGCTCTAAATATAAGGAAGCCCGTCCCCGGACGTGCGAACACAAGCTCTGTTATTAGGGCGCCCCCTAAGATCAAGCCTAGATTTAAGGCTAAACCTGTAATTTGAGGTAGCATCGAATTTCTGAACACATATCGTAGCACTCTACTATCTGGGAGACCCAGTGAGTCTGCATAGCTTACGTAATCTGCCCCGAGTTCGTATATGACCATAGCTCGCATGCCTATGGCCCAGCCTCCAATAGCTCCTATGACTATCGAGAGGAACGGTAATATATAATGGTGGAGCATATCAAGAATGAAGGGCAAGCTTAACCTAGGAATCATAAGGGTGCTATAAGCTCCACTTAGGGGGAATATTCTCGAGCTTACAGCAAACAGGTACAGAAGGATCATGGCAAGCCAGTAATATGGCGTCATGGATAATGTTAGGAAAACCGGCAGTAGAGCGTTATCCACAGCCGTCTTCCGTTTGTATGCTGCCAAAGCCCCCAGAAGGTTACCCACTACCCAAGATGTTATTGAAGCTGGTATCAAAAGCCCGAGAGACCACGGCAAATAGACAAACACTAAATCTGCAACTTTACGAGGGTAGAACGCAATGGATGTCCCGAGGTCACCTCTAAGGAGCCTACTAGTAAACTCAGAGAACTGGATGTGTAGAGGTTTGCCTATGCCGAACTCGTCCATAAGCCTCCTATGGACAGCCTTAACAAGATCAGGGTTAGTTTGAGCTTGCTGGATTATCTGATATAGAAGAGCCGCCAGAGGGTTCCCGGGTATGGCTCTAGGTAGAGCGAAGATTATGATTAAAAAGGCGAGGAAGGTGATTACCAGGAATCCTATACGTCTGGCGAGGAAGCGGATAAAGGGATTCAAGCGTGACATCCCTCAAACAACTTTATGGCAATAATATTAACCCCTTTTCTTATTTAAGAATTCCTAAACTATCCTTAGTCATGTTCAGATCGTAGAAAGATTACGTCATGGCTAACGTCTATGCAAAGTCGTCTATAGTCAATCAACAGAATGCAACTATTTATTGGACACCTTGAGGTTATCTTCTTGCGAATGGTGATGAGAAGAGAAGCCTCAAGAGAGATAATAGGCCATCTCATGAGCCTTGCAAAGCCCACTTCGGACGACATCAACTTGGCTAAGATCAAGGCTGCAGAGAAATACAATTTAGATAGGTTTCTCTCCAACTCCGAAATAATCAGTTGCCTAACACCTAACGAAAGAAGAAAGCTCATTCCCGTCCTAAAGAGGAAGGCAGTCCGCACAGTCTCGGGCGTAACCGTTATCGCTGTGATGACTAAGCCTTCGCCATGCCCCAAAAGCGTTCCCTGCGCATACTGTCCAGGAGGACCACACGTGGGAGTCCCACAAAGCTATACTGGCCACGAACCAGCAGCGATGAGGGGACTACAGAACAATTTCGATCCCTATATGCAAGTGAGTCGCCGCATGACACAGCTCAGAGCGATCGGACATACTGTTGACAAGGTTGAACTTATCATCATGGGCGGAACCTTCCCAGCCATGCCCCTGGACTACCAAGAGAGTTTTGTCCAAAGTTGCTTAGATGCCATCAGCGGCGTTGCATCCAAATCGCTGGAGGAGGCTAAGAGAATCTCAGAGTACGGACGGACCCGTAATGTCGGAATCACTGTAGAGACGCGTCCAGACTGGTCAAGGCAGCCTGATGTCGATCACATGCTGTCTATGGGTGTTACGCGTGCGGAGCTAGGTGTCCAAAACATCTACGATGACATTTACGAGATCGTTAATCGGGGACACACTGTTAAAGATGTTGTGGACGCTACGCGCACACTCAAAGATTCCGGATTAAAGGTTGCTTACCACCTTATGCCTGGCCTACCTGGTTCAGATTTTAAACGTGACCTAGAGGCTTTTAAGAAGATCTTTAGTGATGCATGTTTCAAACCAGACATGATCAAAATATACCCGTGCCTAGTGATCAAGGGAACGGAGACCTATGAGTGGTGGAAAAGGGGCACCTACGAGCCCTACACCACGGAAGAAGCCATCCAACTGCTTTTAGAAGTCAAAAAGCTTGTCCCAGAATGGGTTCGTATTATGCGAGTCCAGAGGGATATTCCAGCCTATCTGATCGAGGCTGGTGTGAACAAAAGCAACCTTCGAGAGATCGTTCAGGAACAGCTCAAAAAACTGAACACGAGATGTCGATGTATCAGATGCCGCGAAGTTGGCCACCGATGGTTGAAAGACAAGGTCAGGCCTGACATCGATGAGGTCGAGATCCAAACCCGAAGCTACCAAGCATCAGAAGGAGCGGAATTCTTTATCTCCGCGGAGGATACCGAGAACGATGTGTTAATTGGGTATCTGAGGTTAAGATTTCCGTCGAATAGGGCGCATAGACCTGAAATTGCCGGCAAGAAAGTCTCTCTGATAAGAGAATTGCATATCTGCGGTCCTCTTGTTCCAGTCGGCCACAGATCTGATTGGGCGTACCAGCATAGGGGATATGGCGCCTTGCTTCTTAGAGAGTCGGAAGAGATCAGCAAGGAACACGGGGTAGAGAAGACTATCGTGACAAGCGCGTTAGGAACGAAACGTTACTACATGAGGTTCGGATACAAGCACGAAGGTCCATACATGGCCAGATTGCTGTGCTGAGGATCCTGGGAAAAATCTCAACCACATTTCAGTGTACCTTAGCGCAGTCACAGCGACAGCAGTGAGATATGTGCACGCAAACCTCAGCGCTCTACTATGATTCTTCTAATTTCAGCCAGATGGCGTCTGACCTCATTGGCGAGTTCGTACTCGCTGTATAGTTCGGCCAGTCTTTCAACTCCGTTCAGTCTTTCAAGAATGGTGTCGAGCTCGGCTTTATCAGGATCTAGCAGGGCTTCTTTGATCGTATCGAAGACGCCGAGAACATTAGAGATATCTGTTGAATAAGGCTCATAAGGCTTAATGATCTGTTCGATAACATCTATTTCCTTTAGGACTTTCTTCATCTTTCCAATTTTCGGCATGCATCCCTCCGAATCATTTCTTGGCGATCTAGAATAGAAATTGCTCGCGGTGGATTCATAAACTATTTCGTGAATTCTGTCTCAGCGTGGCATGAGAATTGTGGCCGAATTGAGCGCGAAAAGAGCTGGCAAATCCGACGTAACTGGCGCGTTAGCTGTTGACTGAGGCTTCTTTTCACTTTAGCATTGGATCGGGCAATGGAGTAAGTAGCATTTAAGAGTGTGCTTTTGATTGCACTGGAGAACGGACAAGAAATAGAAGGCGATTCGGACCATTCTTGCCGCGTTAGGATTCTTACCGGATTGTCCTGATTCGAAAGATATTTAAATTCAATCAAGGATCGTTAGAAGGTAATCAACAGATTCGGGAAGGCCAAAGCGAAATCTAACCCACAAATCCCTGTGATAAGAAGCAGAGGTCATGATACATGGGTGATGAAAGCAAATTCGACAAGATCCAAGAGTTGGCCATCAGAAGGTGCTTCTTTTTTCCTGCCAGCGAGATATACCCTGATACCCCTGCTGGTTTCTGGGATTACGGTCCACTTGGTGCCGCTTTGAAGAGGAGGATAATTGATGTTTGGAGACAGATGATAGTAAAAAGGGATGAGATGTTGGAGATCGACGGTGCTCAGATACTGCCTGAAAGCGTTTTTGAAGCAAGCGGCCATCTTAAGAGCTTCGTGGATCCTCTAACTGAATGTAAGAAATGCAGAAAAATCTTCAGAGCCGACAAGTTGATACAGGATACGACTGGGAAGCCGATTCCCGAAGCTCTTTCCTCCGAAGAACTGGACAGTCTGATTCAAGTCAATGACGTCAGTTGTCCGGAGTGTAGAGCTGAACTCTCAAGAGTTGTCAAGTTCAATATGATGTTCAGGTTTACGGCCGGTCCGAAGATGGATAACAAAGTTGCGCTCAGACCCGAGACATGTCAAAGCATTTTTCTGGACTTCCCAAGACTCTATAGAGCCATGAGAGCAAAACTTCCAATAGGCATTGCCCAAGTTGGAAGGTCTTTCAGAAATGAGATCTCGCCGAGACAAAGCCTTGTCAGGTTAAGAGAACTCATACAAGCCGAGGTTGAGGTCTTCTTCAATCCAAAGAAGGTAGAGGAATTTGAGAAATTCGATGCAGTTGCAGAAAGAAAGCTTAATTTTCTATTGTTGGGTGCAAGCAAAGAGGAAGTATTGACCGCGAAAGAGGCGGCACGCAAGAAGGTAGTTCAGAATAAGATCGTGGCGTACTATCTAGTTCTATTGGCAGAATTTTACGAGAAATTGGGTATAAGCCCAGAGAAAATACGTTTCAGAGAACTGCCGACCGAGGAAAAGCCTTTCTATGCAGAGTCGGCATGGGACTTGGAGATCAAGACGAGCTTTGGCTGGTTGGAGACTGTAGCAAACCATTATAGGACTGATTACGACTTGAAGGTTCACTCTGAAGGGAGCAAGACAGACCTAAGCGTAGTTGATGGCAACGAGAAGGTTCTCCCTTGGGTCTGGGAAGACTCGATGGGTATAGACAGAACTCTTCTCGTCGTCTTGGACGCAGCGTACACGGAAGAACCGAAGCGGACACTTTTGAAGTTGCCCAGTTATCTGGCGCCGATACAGGTCGCTGTTTTTCCTCTTGTTGACAGAGATGGACTGACAGAGAGGGCAAGGGATATCTATGAGGTGCTCAGAAGCGGATTCGACGCTGCATTCGACGAAGATGACAGTATCGGAAGAAGATATTATCGAATGGACGAGATAGGGGTTCCCTTCGCGGTTACGGTTGACTACGAGACGTTAAAGGACGACGCCGTTACAGTAAGAGAAAGAGATAGCAAAAAACAGGTCAGAATAAAGATTGGCGAAATACAAGACTGGCTGAATCAAAGGATCCAGATGAGCCATTCTGCCTAGGCTCATGTCAGTTCTGAAACTCCAAGTCGTATTGAAACTATCAAGAGCACGTAATTTTGTGAATCACGTGAGCACAAGTCCTAGAGGTTTTTCTTCGATGAAGAGTAGTATGGTTCGTCGGAGAAGGGAGACAACGTTGTGAAACGCGGATTACGCTGAAAAAGAGGGTGGGCAATAGATGGTGACGAGCTGATCTGTCCTCGAATTTCTTCAGACGTAACACAGCTACGCTTTCTGGTAGTGACTTGCCGTTTTCGGTGTTTGTGCATAAAGATAGACAAGCATATGAAGAGCTGGGAAGGCTCCGAAGATGGTTATCGTTAGATTTTTTAAGGTCTCCACATATTATATAGTAGGCGTTAATGAGCGATCTGTGGGGCGAGCGATGGTTTTTCCAACGGAGACAGAACACCGCGTCAAGATTAGAGCTTTAAGTGTCTGCCAAGACCATTTGAGAAAGGTTGTCGATATATCTCGCAAGATTGCGCAGCTGGTCGACTGTTTCGTGAAGTCAGACAAGGCTTCGGCTAAGCAGCTGTATGCTGAAATCCTAAGTCTGGGGGATGAGATTGATTCAGCCAAAAGAGTTGTCGCGCAGGAGCTCGCTGAGATAGGGGCTATCTTGCTAAGCCGCGATGATTTCCTGAGATTTACCGATTTGACAAGCGAGATAGCAGACTTCTGCAAAGGCATTGCCTTCAGGTTGATAGAGATGATGGAGAGGAAGTGGGACGTTCCGCAGGACATAAGGAAAGAGTTGGCAAATCTTTCCGGCGCGATGTTCGATTCGGTCTCAAAGCTCAGAGAAGCCATGTTCACACTTAACTATGGCGCATCAAAGGTTCTTGAGAAGGCGAAAGATGTGGAGATTGCGGAAAGAGTCGTTGATGATCTTTACAGAGACCTTGAGATCAAGATTCTCAATAGTAAGATGGAGATCCCAGCGCTGCTTCTCCTAAGGGATGTCATTCAACTCTTTGAGGATGCGACCGACAAGGTTGAAGACGCCGCGGATGCAAGCCGAATCTTAGCTTTTGCCATATGAGAGCGGCTCACCCATGTCAAGGCTCATTGAGGCCGAGTTCGTCGAGAATTTCCTAGTTGTTTGGAATCCAGCGGACGGTTCAGAACTATATAAGCTCGGATTCTATGGTAAGCCGATCGGAATACCTAAGCCTAAAAGCCCGGAGTTTGACACCCCTCTCGTACTCGATCTAATGGAGGGGTTGTTCCTCGTCGAGAAACGGCTGATCAAGGTTTTCGAGGGACCTAATAAGGAGAAAGTAGCGTTTAGACATCTGAGAAGCAGAGCCCGAAGACTCTATGAAGAGTTTGATCAGAAATATTCTGTCTACAAGGACCTCAGGGATAAGGAACTTATTGTCACGCCAGGCGTAAAGTTTGGATGTGACTTCGCCGTTTACAAACATGGACCGGGCATCGATCATGCGCCCTTCATGGTTTCCGTTAAGAGCAGAAAGGATGAGATAACAGCTACAGAGATAGTGAAGGCTGGAAGATTGGCAACTACGGTCAGGAAGAGATTCATAATAGCGATCCCTGACTTAAGGGCTGAGGAAATAGAATATTTGATATTTAAGTGGTTCAAGGCTTGAAGGGATCTTTTGCCGCTAAATATGCCGAAAAGCACATTGAATCGGCTTCGTCTTGATCGCCTTTGGCGCTCTGTAAACACGAGAAAGGCAAACCTGTCAGAGGCAACGCTGAAGTTTTGAGAAATCGCTACGGCTAGCCGTGTAAGAGAGCCAAAAAATTCGATAGGAATGTCTCTGATAAATCAGGAGGTGACGCTTCAGCGTTTGAGCCAAACGCTTTTAGATATTAGGTCAATTGGGCAGAGAAATCATCTACGTAGACGATCTCTTCTGAAACATGATCGGTGTTTAGAGCTCCTGCGTAGACATTGAAAGCCTCAATTCCGACGTACCAAATATTTGCTGCGGTCCAGACTTCATTGATCCTGAAAGTCATACTTACCGATAAATCCGGGGATTCATATCCGACGGTATAACGCTGTTGTTGACCTGTCTTGAAAACCAGAAACAACTTGAACCATGTATCACATGCGAAGCTAACCTTATCCAATATTTTGTAGCCAGTTCTATATTCCTCGTCATAATACCCGATATTTCCGTTTTCCGCATCCAATACCACGTTGGGATGGTGAGACTCTTTCCAGTCCAAGTGATCCTCAAAGCTGAGATAGGCTTTGAGGTTGCTTCCGCTTGGGACGTAGAACCATGCTTCTACTCTGTAGGTCCCCGGGTTCACAATAGAATCATTCCTGAAATATCGAGCCATTCCCCGAGTAGCCATAAGATATCCTTCTGGGGCTGGAGGGACACTCATTTTGACACTTCGAGACCCGTTTCTGGCTGCTTCACTTGTTACTTCGGCTATCGACGGGCGTGTCTCGAACTCATAGTTTCCCTCCGGGGTCATCCATCCTTTTTCCAACCAGTGCTCTTTGTCCCAACTATAATTACCTTTTCTAGCTCCTTCAGTCATTCTCATCCATTCTTCATTGGTCATAATTCTGATCTGAGGCACATCCTCGTAATCGTCCTTGAATATATAGGTACCAGGAGAAGCCCCAGGCTGGGGCTTCCCTTTAGCAGATACCGAGTTAGTAGGCATCATTGACGCGAGCATCATTACAAATACTAGAACAATCCATTTTCTGCACAAAGTAACCAACCATCCTAGTATCGGTAGATGAAAGTTTATAAAGGTTTTGTTCTGGGATAGAAGACCAACGTGCCTGAGCAAAAGGTTTGTTAACACTTAACCTAGATCCAATCTCGACGTACTGAGCAATAAGACAATTGATCTATGACCCGAACAGATTCTTGCTTGTAACCTGTGAGATTCTCTTCTTCAATGATGCTCATGAATGTTTAGATCACGCAGAAAAATAATGAGTACCTCAAAAGGTGGTGGATAGATTATGACAAAAATAAAGAGAATTTATGAAACGCAAGTCACATAATGGTCATTGTCCAAGAAAGTGTGAACCAGCATCTCTTCTGTTACAAAGCCTATCTTCCGCTCAATTTTCGGGCTAGAAATTCATTCCGTTATCTCGATTTCCTTCGTGACGGTTTTCCTTTCACTAAGCTTTCAGCCTCTCCAAAACGAAACTGATGATCTCGTCTGCGATATTCACATGCGTGACGGACTGTAGTCCCCTCCAGCCCGGTTGACTGTTGACTTCGATCACGAAGGGGCCATCAGATCCCTCCAGAATGTCAACGCCTGCAACCTTGCAGCCGATCGTTTTGGCAGCTTCAATAGCCAATTCTTCCAGTTCACTGCTCAATCTGATTGATATGGGTTTCGCGCCTAGGCTCACGTTGGTCTTCCATGATTTTTCAGCGATTCTTCTCATAGCTGCTAAGACGCGATTCCCAACCATGAATGCCCTGATGTCGGAGGATCCATGAGGGATGAACTCTTGAATGTAGAAAACGTTATGGTAAAAGTCTAGAGCCCGAAATATCCTCTCTCCAATGTTCGGATCAGAAATTCGAGTCGAGCCGATTCCCCTCGAACCAAACAAGGGTTTCAAAACCACATCGCAGTCCAACTCATAAAATGC
>CAZQDW010000002.1:0-13444 GCA_964592315.1 uncultured Candidatus Bathyarchaeia archaeon | reverse complement strand
GCCTTAAGGGCTTTATCAGCACTGTCGGTTACAATGGTTCGCGGAACAGTTAAACCTGCCTCCTCAAGAAGTGATAAAGCATAGAACTTGTCGACCGCTCTCTCGATCGCAAGGGGTGGATTTATAATGAATGAGCCTAAACGTTCCAGTCTGTGCAGAAGGTCCATGCGGAAAATAATCTCTTCTAAAGAGCCGCGTCCAACGGGGCGTACAATTATCGCTCTTAAGTCCTTAATGATGTCAACATCGTCTGTGGATATTTGTGGCTTCCCCCTAACCCGTGCTACAAGATTTGAGAAACTGAAGCATAAGGGATCAATATCACGTCTGCTCAATGCGTCTCTGAGTTGGGTTGAGCACCAACCATTCTCATTCCGAGTCAATATGCCTATCTGCAATAGAATCGTCTCCGTCCAGTACTTTACTAGGTTCTCTTCGAACACATTAAGTCTATCTATATTTCTGTCCCGTCCGTTTCTGAGAACATAGTCGTAATTGTGACAGTTCCTGTATGTTCCTCGGTAGATATGTCGCACAGTTAGAGTGTATCTTGGAGACGCAAAAAAAGCAGCAGAATGGTGCGAACCCATGGTAGTTTGCAAGCAGATATTGACGTGAGGGATAACTACGCCGATCGAAACAAGAATAACTTCTTTTTCCGCAGGTTAAGACTCAGAGAGAACGATTGGATCAAGCGATGTGTAGGCCAATTTGAGAGAAAATGGACCGGACACATAGTTCGTGCCTAAGGGAACTTGGTATAAATGATATAGAGTTTTGTCGATTAGTGCGCAAGTTGATCCAGCTGGCAAAACTGGGTACTCTGGGTCTGTGAACCAGTCTCTCTTCACCAACTCCCACTTTAGGAAGTCTTTTGATGAATAAAGATCGTAGCCTCGTGCATTGTAAATCCCGATCAGCATATACCATTCGTTGTCGTACTGGAACAAGGTCGGATTTTCACGATTGTCGTGTATAACGGTACTGATATACTTCCATTCTGTTCCAAGGTTCTGTGCTGAAGCTAGGTGTACACCATGTACAGCGGAAGAAAACAGCATATAGTAAGCGTCGTTAATCTTCACAATATATGGATCCCATCCAGCGCTGGGGTCTATCAAAGGCGAACCCTCTATCCTCAGATATCCTTGATCTTCAAATCTGATTGATGCTATGTCTTTTTCATATTCGCCTATCGCCAATCCCAGTCTAGCGTAGCCTATGTCGCCTTTGATAGTACTGAGCCAATCGCTATAGAACAAGTAGAATTTGTCATGTTGTGGGTCACAAATGACGTAGGGCGCTACTTTTCCCGCTAGACCTATTGTGGCGACGAATCCATATGTTTTTAGATCGTCCGTCTTCAGTATGACTGGAAACAAATTGGCAGTGATGATAACGTAGTAGTAACCTTCATCGTCTCTGAAAATGGAGTGGTCAGATAGTCTAAAGAATTCAGGGTCCTTGGCTTGCTCAGCATAAACCATTGTGGGCGTGACAACTTCCCCGAAATAAGTAAATTTTAGATTCGCGATATCTAATCTTTCTTTAAATAGAATCATTTCGAAGAAAATTGCAAGAGTTACCCCAACCGCTATGATCAACGCAATCTGGAAAATGCGCTTCTTCATGGTTCGCCTTCCTGATGCCTTTGCGTGGAATTTTAAGGTTCCCATACCTTTACTTCTTTTCTCCCAGTAATATTTGATTCCCCAAGAAGTGCCTACGGCGGTTCCTTTCTAAACGTTCTTCATTTTGTAACAGCCATATATCAAGTTGAAACTACGGATCTGCAGGTTCTTCGAAATCAGAAACGAATAGAATGGATCAAAGGTACGGATCAATAGGAATCTCCGGGAGCCCAGCAGACTGCAAACGAAATTCTTAATGATGTAGGGTCCCAACCAGGCCATATGCATTTCAAGAAGATGCAATTTCCAGGACGGTCCTCCTCATGAAAACGCTCAAGGTAGATATGCAGATCAGTCTTTCCTCAGCATGCCCAAATGATTGTAAATGACCTTAGGCAATCCAGAGAGAATTAAGGCTTAAATATGTAATGAGATTACAGGCGATTGAAACGCGTACCAAATCTGAGGTGAATGTTCGTGAAGGTACTGGTGACGGGTGCCACAGGTAGAGTCGGAGGCAATCTGATAAGAGAGTTGACGGAAAAGGGGTACGAAATCAAAGCCTTTACGTTGCCTGGCGATAGGGCAGAGGAGAAAATTCTGAAGTTCGGAGTAGAGCTGTGCGAGGGGGATCTTAGAAAGTCTGATGATTGTGCAAGGGCATGTAGGGATATAGACGCGATAATTCATCTAGGCGCATATTTCCCCCAGAGTGGACTAGACAAGGAAACAGCTGAAAGAACTGCGGAGGAGATAACAAGGATCACTTTTGACGTGAATGTGCTTGGAACATTTAACTTGCTTGAAGCCTCCGTAAGGTACTGCAAAAGATGCAAAAGGTTCGTGTTTGCCAGCTCAGAGGGTGTATACCCAGAGTGGTTGCCTGTTTACTTACCTATAGACGAACGTCATCCATGTCGTCCAACGGGCCACATGTACCTCATTTCCAAACTCTTGGGAGAGGATCTAGTCCTAGGTTACCACCGTCAATATGGCTTGCCTGTTGTGATTTGCCGTTTCGGCTCAATCATAGGAGCAGGAGAAATCTTGGATCCACGTTATAACAATTCTCTTTACCATTTTTCCCATGCGAACTTCTGGCTCAACGGTTTGAGGCAACTAAAAGAGAAAAGCGAGGAAGCCGAGCGTGCTATTGAAAGACTGGAAAAAGAGGCCAAGGATGATGAGAAGCTGATAATCCCCTACAGAAAAACAGATGGAAAACCATTGCAGAGGCACCTAGTGGATGTCAGAGATATAGTGCAAGGGGTATTGCTTGCTCTTGAGAAGAAGGAAGCTATAGGAGAAGTGTTCAATCTGAGCGGTCCGCTTCCCAGCGATCTTGAGCAACTCGTACTCCACATGTCAAAGCTGCTCGGAGTCGCATACACTAAGATGGTTATGCCTGAGGATGTTTCCAGATTTCTATGGACTGGTGTAATTCCGTATTACGCAATCAGTAGCGAGAAAGCCAGATATTTGCTTGGCTACAAGCCGAGATATACAATGATTGATATGGTGGACTCAGCCATCGCCTTTCAAAAGGGCGAAGACATAGGCGTATTGGAGAGATTGCAACCAAAGATACCTCCCAGACTTTCTGATTAAAGCATCCTTCACGTCGATGAATGTGCTCGAAAAAATTCGGATTCAGTGTATTGGGCGTATAGAAGACAATGAAGGAATTAGGATGGAACTATGAGCGCCAAGCCCAAAGAGAACTGTCTATTTTCGGACCAGTCGCTCTAGGATGTTATTGAATAGTATTGTAGTAGTAGGGTCTTCTCCATAGTTGCTGAAATCGAAGGTTGAGATAATGATCACTCCATCCCCAGTTTCCTTTTCAAGTATGGTAGCTGCGTGTTCATGGACCCATCCTTCGAAGTGTCCAGCGCCTATATCTTTCGACTCTACTGGAGAGACTGCTTTAATTATGACGTTGGGCATAGCGAGATAGTAAGTCCATTCCATCGGATTCTCTATGGGTAGGCCCTCAAAAATTCCCTTGTCCCTTACGTAGTTGAAGTCTGTCACCCATTCTCCGCCTCTGCGGTCTATGCGGTAACGTTTGCCTTGGATGTCTAAGGTTCGAGGAGAAGTCGTTGTGATGAATGCTCTGCCCCCACTTTCAACGGCTCTCTTGACTTCATCGTCGTATATAGAGGTTATTACGCATGACGCTTCCTTGTCAATAGTATCCGTGATGGCCACGTTGTACCCGATGTCACGCAATTCGTTTGAGATGGTCTTCATAGTTTGATCTGGTGAATAAACTGAAATTAGTGCCTCTTTGCTTATCATGGGTTCCTTCAGATCGCTGGGCGAAACTATTATGTTGATGAAGTTTGACGCCACCACGTTATTGTCTGAGTCCAGTAGCTCAGCTGTCAAAACAAGTTTCGTGAGATTTGTCATGTTTGGTGCAGTGAAGGATATGCTGCCAAGGTCAGTCACATCATAGGGAGCTGCCGTTATACCAGCGATTTCACCCTTCAAAAGATCTGCCAGTCGCCATCTCAACTTCGCGTTGA
Source organism: uncultured Candidatus Bathyarchaeia archaeon (assembly GCA_964592315.1). Taxonomy (GTDB): domain Archaea; phylum Thermoproteota; class Bathyarchaeia; order Bathyarchaeales; family WAQA01; genus CAZQDW01. The sequence continues at coordinate 9,282 of CAZQDW010000002.1, read as the reverse complement.
TTAGTTCCTCATCAGACCACTTTGAGAAGTATACTGGAGCGGAAAAACTCTCTCCGGACCACAAGTTCGTCTTGCTCTCAGTTCGGTCTATTATCAATAAATCGTCGTTGTTGATGCTTGATAAGTTATTCATATAGGCTTTAGGGTTGCGGTAGAAATCTAATAGGCCGTTACACTCCCAATGCAGATCGTAAAATTCAGTTATTATGTATCCGCTGATCTGCGGGTACTTCCTCATCTCCTCTATCATAAACTTCAATGCTTGGAACTGGCGCCACTGTGAGGAGACTGCGAATTCCTCCCAATCTCTCCACACTTCTCTCAGATTCCACGCGCCGAATCGTTCCTCAACTCCTTTAGGAATCCCTGATCCCCATCCTGTACTGAACCACCATGGTTCGCCACCATAACCCTCCGTGATATTCTTTAGGCTTGGTAGGCCCCAAACTCCGAACTCTGAAACCATCAGAGGCTCATCTCCTTTTCGAACTGGATCATTTCCAAATGTCCAACTGGGATCCGCCACGTACCTTTTGACGAAATCTACCCATTGCCTGTAGCTTCCGGGTATTGTGTTGTACCAGTGATAGTCATCTATATCTGTCTTGATGTGGTAGTTTGGAACGCATGGTGAGTTGTCCACGACGAGTCTCGTTGGGTCCAGGGCTTTGGCTAGGTCGTACATTTTGATAAGCCATTCCCTGCCACGAGAGCTGGATGGATCGACTCCCCACGCTTCATTCACTACTCCCCAAATTATTATTGAGGGATGATTCCTATCCCTTAGTACCATCTGTCTGAAGGTTTCAGTCAACCTCTGTTCGGCCGAGAGCGTGAAAGAACCTACATTGGGCGGCTCTTCCCAGATAAGGATGCCCAATCTGTCAGCCCAGTCGAGATACCTTGGATCTTCCAGCTTTATATGGATCCTTATGAGGTTGATCCCCATCCTTTTCGCTAGTTCCAGCTCCTTCTTGATGAACTCGTCACTTGGAGGAGTGTAAATAGTCTTGGGGTAGAACGCCTGATTTAGAACGCCTCTCAAATAGATCGGTTTGCCGTTTAGATATATCTTTCCGTTCCTGGCTTCAATCTCTCTTAAGCCCGTCGTTAACATTACTTCGTCTATGGGTTTTCCGTTCTTCTTGAGTGTAACCGTTACGTTGTACAGTTGGGGGTTTTCCAACGTCCACAATAGCATCTTGGATAAGCCCATTTCCATTTCAACCTCGCTCTCCTTCACGTCGAACTTCGCCTCCAACACTTCTCTTTCAGGCGACGTTACCTTGAGGTCGATGGAGAATGCCTCAGGATTCTCCGGCAGATTGCCTACAGTTGCAATAGCCCTTACTTTCGAGTTTTCTACATCCGGAATGACGAACATATCAGAGAGGTAGATGCCGGATGTTATCTCAATGTGTGTACTCTGCCAGATGCCGCCTACGAAGCTGTACCACGTCTGTTTGCCGTGGGGATAATTGCTGATTTGCACAGAATCGGGGTGAAATGCCCTTATTGTTAGTACATTGTCCTGGCCAAACTCGACAAATCCACTCAAATCAACCTCCAAAGGATAATAACCTCCTTGGAACTCCCCGACAAGTTTGTCATTGACCCATACTTTGGGGTCATAGTTGACGGCTCCAATATGCAGGACTATGCGGCAATCTGAATAAGCATCTGAGATGTTGAAAAAGCCTTGGTACCAGGCAAATCCATGGTAGTCACGGAGATGTGGAAATTGGCTTTGCCAGCAGAAGGGAACCTCTATCTTTTCTGCGTCAACGAAATTGTCACGGATGTACCAACTCTGGGATTCCCCGACAATACTTGGATCTGTTTTGAAGTCCCAAAGGCCGTCAAGCGATATCCTGACGCGAGGAAACGCTATCCCGCTAGGCACATGCACACCCTCCTTTTCCACAGGCTTAAGACTCAAGTAAAATACACCACTGATAACGGCTGCTACAGCGATCAACGTTAATAAGATGAATATATATTTGCGTCTAGTGAACTTAGAGACGGTTACCACTCTCGCCATCGAAGAAGTGGGCGTGTTTCAGTTCGAAGATGAAGTGCACATTCTCGCCGATATCAAGGTTAAATTCCATCTCTGTCATCGCTCGGATCATTACGTCATCTATTTCAATCATCGCGTATTTCACGCTTCCAACCGACTCGGTTATGTACAATTTGCCTCTGAACGTTTGTGCATGGCGACTTGGCGTGACCGCAACTCTTACGTGCTCTGGACGAATCCCTAAAGTGATCTTCTTTGTCTGCTCTAGGTTTTCGCCCTGTATCAGATCTGGCGTTATCTCAAAGTTCATAGATCGGGCATCAAAGAATCTTTTTCCATCTTTCGTCACCAACTGTCCTTCGATGAGATTCATCGGAGGGCTTCCCATGAAGCCCGCCACAAAAATATTCTGAGGACCACTGTAAATGTTTTCAGGCCTATCTATCTGTTGCACTTTTCCCTTGTCGAGAACGACTATCCTATCAGCTATCGTCATAGCTTCTTCCTGATCGTGGGTAACGTAGATAGATGTTATTCCCAAGTCTTTCTGAAGCCTTTTCAAGAAGCCTCGCGTCGTGACTCTGAGTTTAGCGTCTAGGTTGCTTAAGGGCTCGTCGAACAGAAAAACTTGTGGATTTCGGACTATGCATCTGGCCAAGGCGACTCTCTGCATCTCACCTCCGCTCAGTTGCCCTGGCGTTCTGTCAAGAAGGCGTCTAATATTAAGGATATCTGCGGCCTGCTCAACTTTTGCCTTGATTTCATTTTTCGGCAGTTTGCGAAGCTTCAGGGGAAAGGCTATGTTGCCAAAAACAGACATGAAGGGGTATAAGGCATAACTTTGGAAGACCATCGCAACGTCTCTCTCTCTTGGAGAGAGATCAGTCACCACTTTGTCGCCGACTATGATGTCTCCACTCGTTGGTAGTTCAAGCCCTGCAACCAATCTTAGCAATGTACTTTTGCCTGAGCCTGAAGGTCCTAGGAATACAATAAGCTCCTTATCCTTCACTGTAAAGGTTACGTCATCAGCGGCTACTACTTTTTCTTCTCCTTCGCCGAAGATTTTGGTCACGTGGTCAAATGTCACCTCGACCACAATATCCACCTCCTAATGGCTACTTCTTTAGTCCAGTAACAACGATACCTCTCAAAAAGTATTCCACTCCGATCAAATACAATATGAAAGGCACTGCCATCAATATAACGCCCCCAGATGCTAGTGTCCAGAAATCTCTAGTATAAGACCATATCATATTCCAGACTCCGAGTGGAAGGTTCCACATGCGTGGAGAGGTCGCAACGAAAAGAGGCCAAGCAAAGTTATTCCAGTTCCAAACGAATAGGAACAATGTTAGAGTGATTAGGGCTGGCTTTGCTATAGGAAGGAAAATGCGGAACAGAATTGTGAGTCTGCTGGCGCCATCAACATATGCGCATTCCTCGTAGTCTCTCGGTATGGCGTCAAACGATTGCTTGAGAAGAAATGCACTATAGGGCGAGGAGATGGGCGGAATGATGATGCCCCAATAGGTGTTCAGCAATTGCAACCTAGCTAGCATGATGTAAAGCGGTATGTAGGCGCAGATCTGAGGAATCATCATCAAGCCGAGAATCAGCCAGAAGAGCTGCGTTTTCCCTGGAAAATTAAGCCTTGAGAAAGCGTAGCCAGTGAATGACGCCATCAAGATGGTCCCAACTGATATGCATACTGTATAAATGAAGCTATTCTTTAGCCAATCAAGAAAAGCCGGGTGCGTGAAGATACTGACGTATCCGGTGAGATCTGGGTTGCTTGGGAAAACCTCTGGAGGCTGAGCAAAAATATTCGCTCGAAGCGATATCATGACCAGTAAGTAGAAGGGATAAAAGTAGATCGCAACAGAAATTGCCGTCGACATGTAAGCTACAAGCCTGAAAATACGGCTTGAGCTGGACTTAATCTTAGGCATTTGTCAAGCATCACACATATCTTTTATATATGATTCTGAACTGGATAATGCTTAGAGTAAACACTATTGCAACCACGACGAGACCTAAGACTGCTGCATATCCATAATCTAACGCATACCATGCCTGTCTCACCGTATAGAAAACTATGGAGGAACTGGACCATCCTGGTCCTCCATTGGTGAGAGTGGCGACCGGGTCAAAAATTTGAAACGCTCCTATGAACCCCGTTACAACCATGAATGTCAGCATGGGTTTTACCGCGGGCAGTGTGACGTATCTGAAGGCTTGCCAGTTGCTTGCACCGTCTATCTGGGATGCTTCGTACATAACCTTTGGAATGCTGCGAATCCCGGCTAAGAACAGGATTGTATTGTATCCCAATGCCCCCCAAACAACTAACAAGCCAACAGTTGGCATCGCCGTAGCGGTTCTAGCAAGGGGACTCGCAGCGATTGCTCCGGGTCTGCCCGTTTGAGCTACGGCACCCGCTCCTAGCAGAAATATCCAGTTCCATGCTGAGCCGAGCGTAACCCAGCTGATAACCATTGGAAGTAGAACGGCCGCTTGCAACAGCCATCTTAAGCGAGGCCTAGCCTGGATGACAATGGAGTTTATCAAAAGCGCAGGAAGCATAGACAATGCTATTCCTAACATTTGGATTAGACCGTAATAGATCGTGTTCTGCAATGTCTGCACAAAAACCCTATCGTCTTGCAGTCTCTCAAAATTCCTAAAACCAACATACTTATCTTCAGGTAGCATAATCTTATAGAAGGACAGATTTATGCCCTGATATATGGGATAAATCGAGAAAACACTTATAAGTGCAAAAAAAGGGAGGATCATGAGGAAAGCGTCACGCGCCTCAATGAGGCGCATGCGCCTTCCTTTCTTTTCTTTACTCACCCAGTGACCTCCTTACTCGTATTCTTCCATGATGGCTTCGAGATCAGCTTGAGCTTGTGCTGCCGCTTGTTCAGGTGTCAGCGTGCCGTCCATGACATCGACTATCCTAGGGTTGATCACATCGCCCCATCTCCATATGAGTTCGTGGAACGAGAGGAACTTGAATCCGAGTTCAGCCTGCTTTGCGAACATGCCTCTCGCCCCAATCGCAGCATATGGTGGATAATTCTGAGCTTCTAATACTGCTGGAATATGACCTGCGTATTGACCCCATCTCCCGTCATTCTTTGGTTTGAGCAACCAAACGGCGAACTCCCAAGCTGCCCCTGTCCTCACATCGCCATTCGCCTTCGTCAGGTAAATGCTGTGTCCGGAAGCCCAAACCTTGTATCGAGGCCCAAATATCGGTACAACCGAGTATTCGAAACCCGTCACCTTATCAAACGTCGCTTGCATCCATGGTCCGTGAATCCAACTTAGAGAATCTCCCGCGAGTCCTGCAGCAAGTTCTTCCCACGTATGGACCTTTCCCAGATTCTCGTCAACTATTGTCTTGTATACATTGAAAGCGTATATTCCCTCGGGCGAGTCAACTCTGAAGTCGACTTCACCATCTTTCATCAGAAGATCTTCAGGCGTCAAGCACCACCAAACCCACCAGTCTCCCCACGATGGCAACCCGAATGGATAGAGGTTTTCAGGCAGTTTCGCTCTTGCATCCCTCCACCAGTCCAGCAGATCATCAGGAGTTTCGAGCTCACCCGGCTTCGGTATTGTTATGCCGTACTCTGCCGCCATCTTAGCGTTTACGTACATCGCGTAGGGGTGTACATCAAATGGTATCCAATAGGTATGCCCGTCTGCCTGCGCTAAGTCCCATGCGTATCCGATGAACATGTCCCTTGTTACGCCCGATTTTTGAACTAGATCATCTAATGGCTGCGCTATCGTATCTTTGAAAATAGGCAGCTCAGTAGGATGCATTATCGAGAGATCTGGTATTCCGCTGCCCGCCTTGTATGCAGCGGCGAGTTTGCTGTAGACATCACTCCATCCTCCCTGCATGATTCTAACCACTTTGATCTTGCCCTTGTACTCGGTGTTGAAGTCTTCGACCAGCATGTCGAAGACGTAGCCGTCTCCGCCACCAAGCCCATCCCACATCTCAATCGTTACCTCCTCCTCTACAGGAGGCTTCACCTCGGGAGGTGCAGCAGGCCTAGACGCCGACCAAACAGCGAAACCTGTAATCGCCACAGCAGCTATGATAACAACCACTAATGATATAGCTTGCATCTGGGTGATAGCTGACTTAGATTTAGAAATCTTTTTCCTCATATCTTTCCCTCATTTTTCACAAAATACTGCATATAAACATGCGGTCGGAAGGTATATTTAAGTTTTTCTAAGCATAGATCTGGCTCCAAGTATCTTCTTATATACTTGGACTCGTATTGGCTTCTCGATAAGCGTATGTTGACCTTTCTCAGGATCGGGATGTCGAGGAATCTCCTTCAGATCGTCAAGAAGGAGACTCCTACCAATGGAATACTCGGTGTGGCGTTCAAAACTATGCTCTGCAAGCGACATCGTTGTGGACTATCACCTTCGGCTATGGGAAATATAGCTAGAATATTGTCCAAAAAACAGTGAACATTATCCTCAAGATATAGAGGACACATAATCTGAATGCTCGCTGCAGTTGGGATGCTTAGAGGGTAAGCCCGGCGACATTCCTCAGCAATCGGAACGCATCCATCCAGTATTGTAATGCTTTCCCATTAAGGCGATAAATTTATCTACATTCCTATCTAATGAGTTTGGGGGAAAAATTTGGGTACATTCGTGGTAGATACGTCGTGCAGTCCTTTCGCGAAGCTGCGCCCTGTGACTATTGAGAGTATAGATCTCGAGGATGTTTTTTGGGCGCCGCGTTTGCAGAACGTTCGTGAAGTTACTCTACCATCACAATACCAATTATGCGAGGAAACTGGTCGACTCTTTAATTTTCGCCGTACATCTGGAGAGGATATTGGCAATTTTCAGGGTTTCTTCTTTAACGATTCGGATGTTTACAAGTGGGTCGAGGCTGTAGGCTTTTCATTAGCGGGTGGGGGTGATCAGAAACTGCATGATTTGGCTGAACAAGCGATCCGACTTATCGTTGCTGCCCAAGATGAGGACGGCTACCTTGACACCTACTTCACTTTTGAGCGTAAAAAGGATCGTTGGACGAACCTAAGAGATATGCATGAACTCTACTGTGCTGGTCATCTTATGCAGGGTGCAATCGCCTATTATCGTGCAACCGGTGAAAACGACCTCTTAGAAGCTGCGTGCCGCCTGGCTGACCGTATTGGGAGCATGTTTGGCCCAGACAAGCGTCCCGGTGCACCTGGACACCCTGAGGTTGAGATGGCATTGGTAGAACTGTATAGAACGACTGGAAACGAGGATTACATCAATCTGGCGAAGTTCTTCATTGACAAGCGCGGCACAGGCGTCATCGGAGGCGGGGGATATCATATCGACCACAAGCCATTGCGCGAGTTGAGCGAAATCGTGGGGCACGCAGTCCGGTCGCTCTACCTCAACTGTGGTGCTGCTGACGTTTACATGGAGACGGGCGACAAAACTCTGTGGGATGCGCTTGTTCGTCTCTGGAACAGCATGACAGAATACAAGACGTACATAACAGGCGGCGTCGGCCCTCGATACGAGGGCGAAGCCTTCGGAGAAAATTACGAGTTGCCAAGCGCCAGAGCATACGCGGAGACATGCGCCGCGATAGCCAACGTGATGTGGAACTGGCGGATGCTACAGATCAGCGGCAAAGCGAGGTTCGCTGATGTTATGGAGCTCGCTCTCTATAATGGCGTGATATCGGGAATCTCACTCGATGGGAAGAACTACTTCTACGTTAACCCACTTGCAGATCGTGGACATCACAGACGTCAAAGTTGGTTCGAGTGCGCGTGCTGTCCACCTAATGTGGCTAGATTATTAGCGTCTCTTCCAGGCTACTTCTACAGCCTCTCAACCGAAGGCGTCTGGGTTCACCTTTACGCTAAGAATACGGCACACCTGAAAGTGAATAGAAGCTCGCTGGCGATCACGCAGCAGACAAAGTATCCATGGGATGGCGAGATTAAGATGGTTCTCCAACCGCAAGAGGAAATGACTTTCAGCCTATTCTTGCGTATCCCAGGTTGGTGCCGGAAAGCGGAGGTCAAAGTGAACAGTAAGATCTTAGATACACCTGTTCAGCCAGGTCGCTACGCGGAAGTGCGTCGTTTATGGAAGGCTGGAGACAGGGTTCATCTATCCTTTTCGATGCCGGTCGAACAAATCATCTCCCATCCCCATGTAATCGAGAACAATGATCGCGTCGCTCTTAAGCGGGGACCGATCGTCTATTGTGTAGAGCAAGTTGACAACCCAGATTTCGATCCGTGGAGCCTAGTCTTGCCAGCTGATGCTTCCGTTGAAGTGATCTGGGAGCCTAAGCTACTGGACGGCATCATCATCGTACGTGGTGAAGCTTTGGCAGCTGATGAAGTCGAGTTCAAAAGACATCTTTACCGACCGCTGACAAGTATCGCATCTAGGTTGCGCCATGTAAAGTTCGTGGCCATTCCATACTGTGCGTGGGCAAACCGTGAACCAGGCCCTATGATAGTTTGGATTCGTTCGATTGGGCAACTATTAAGGAATTAGCTTCGTGTCTGCTTTCTATGATGTCAGATCAACCTTAAGGAACGCATGATCAGCTCTGTGTCGACATCTTCGGATAGATCCAGTTGTACATAGGCGCCTCGAAGGTTGTAGTAAGGCGGACCGTTCCTGGAGAAAAGGGTAAGCACCTTTCCGTCATGATTTATCTTGTATCCATCATTCGCGGGTTCGTGTCCTCTCAAAATCATGTGAACGCCGAGTAGATTGAGGAACCCGTTTGTCACGTCTTCGCCGAAAAGCCTTCCTGCCCCTCTGGGCGAGAAAAGAGTTCCTTGAATGTCCTCAATGGGATCGCTCCAAAGGATTTCTTCCAGATGACTTTCGGCAGGATGCTTCTCACGGGCGTAGGCTAAATCGTCTATGCTCCTTGCACTGCTCGGTACCCCACCGTGCAGCATCACATACCTGTTTTCCACGATGACACTGAGATAAAGATGTTCGAACAGACGTGTTAACCCCTCGTAGATCACCTGAGCATCTTTACCGAACTTCCTTTGCAGGTGAAAAGGCAGATCGTGCGGACTAGCCAACAGATCCCTTGGCCCTTCATGATTCCCACGCATAAGGATGACTCTTTCAGGGAACATCCTTTTCAGACTTAAGACTACGAAGTAAACCTCAGGTGAGTAGAGGCCCCTATCCCCATAGTCTCCCAAGAACACCATGAA
>CAZQDW010000001.1:25395-26531 GCA_964592315.1 uncultured Candidatus Bathyarchaeia archaeon | reverse complement strand
AATGAGACATCTATGATTGTCTGGGAGAATAGTCTTTTATTATTTATTGCCATTACACTGTGAGAATGTTCGAAGTGTTATGAAATGGAGCGATTTGAGATAGAGAAAGTTTATGCAAGGCAGATCCTAGATTGCCGAGGCGACCCCACAATCCAAGTCGACATAACAACCAAGGGAGGAATTTTAGGGAGGGCTGATGTGCCGCAGGGAAGGTCAACCGGATTGTATGAAGCTTACGTCTTGAGGGATGGTGGAGCTGAATACATGGGTAGAGGGGTGACGAAGGCTGTAGAAAATGTGAATAAAATAATAGGTCCAAAGCTATTTGGGATGGATGTTAGGAATCAGAGAGGAATAGACACCCGTATGATAGAGTTAGACGGCACAGAGAATAAATCCCGACTCGGTGCTAACGCCATCGTGGGGGTGTCGCTCGCAGCCGCTCGAACGGCGGCCAACACCTTAGGAATCCCTCTCTACCGCTATGTAGGAGGACCGAATGCCTGTGTTCTACCAGTTCCACTTCTAAATTATATTAATGGCGGTAAACTCGCTGCGACGGACCTAGATTTCCAAGAACACATCATAATGCCTGTAGGAGCAAGAACATTTACTGAAGCTATGAGGATGGGGGTTGAGGTCTACATCTGCCTCGGTGAGATGCTCGCTAGAAAATATACTAAATACGTTCTTAACACTGCTGATGAGGGAGGATACACACCACCCATGAAAGACCCGAGAGAGGCGCTTGATGCAGAACTGAAGGCTATAGAGGAACTAGGGTACGGCGACGACTTTGTGTTAGGTTTGGATGTTGCCGCAAGTCACCTTTACAACAAGAAAATGGGCAAGTACAGGTTTATGGGGAAGGAGGTGACCCGTGAAGAGATGATGGATTTCTATGGAGACCTCGTGAAAGCTTATCCGGTTGCTTCTATAGAGGATCCTCTGGAGGAGGATGACTTTGAGGGATTTAAGGAGCTCACAAATTCACTTGGAATCCAAATCGTCGGTGACGACCTCTTTGTAACAAACGTAAAGAGATTGAGGAAAGGTATTAAGATGGGCGCTGCAAACGCATTGCTATGGAAAGTCAACCAGGTTGGAACATTGACAGAGGCCTTGGAAGCTGCTAG
>CAZQDW010000001.1:21576-25295 GCA_964592315.1 uncultured Candidatus Bathyarchaeia archaeon | reverse complement strand
GCTTTTTTCGCGTATATCCTCTCTTCTTGATTTGTCCAAACTGCAGATCTGGGCCCATCGACAACTTCGTCGCTCGCCTCGTAGCCTCTGTCAACTGGTAGGCAGTGGATGTATATTCCCCTCTTACTCATCATGTCAATTCTCCTCTGATCCATTATCCAATCTTTATGTTTGCTAAAGGCTTCCTTCATTTTTTCTTCATCGAATACGGGAACCTTTGGTGGACATAGATTTAGGCTGTGGTAAGCCTTTGCGTGAACGACATCGGCACCTTCAACAGCTTCATTCATATCGTTCGTTATCTCAAAGGATCCCCCGTATCTATCTACATTCTTCTTGCACTCAGTTATTATCTTCGAGTCGAGGTCAAAGCCTTTAGGATGAGCTAACGTGACTTCCATCCCGTACTTTGTCCAAGCCAGAATTAGGCTCTGTGGGATGGATACAGGCTTCCAGACGGATGGGGAATAGGCCCAACTGTAGACAACTTTCAGGTTCTTGAGAGTTCCCAACCTATCCTGCATAGTCATTAGTTCTTCTAGCGGTTCGTGAGGATGGAACATATCACACTCCATATTTATCACTGGAATGTCTGCCCAATGAGCCATCTCTCTTAGTAATTCATTTCCTTTACCATAGTGGTAGCCGAATTGCTCACCGAAAACCCTGGTGGCTATGGCGTCCCCATAAGTGTTCAAACATCTAACCATATCCTTTACAGCCTCTCCTCCATGCCCACCTGGTGGAACTATCTCAGAGTGGCCACCTAATTGTGTCATAGCAGCAGCTAAGCCAGTCCTAGTTCTCAAAGTTCCAGTGTAAAGGATTTGGAATAGCGTCTTACCCCTTAGAAGCTCTGGCCTTTCACCCGTTGCAGCCCTCTTTTTGAAGTCGAATGCCAGATCCAAGAGGAGGTCATATTCCTCTCTTGTCCATTCTAATTCTGGAGCTATATAGTCTCTACCTTTCAAATCTCGCAATTCAACCATCTTAAACCATCCTTGGAATGGGGTGTAGCTATTGCACCACTTTTAAATCTTACGTAGATAACGCGTTAGAAGAATCACAAAACCACAAACACTCTCAAGTTCATGACGTTTGTTCCTGTTGGTCCAGTGTAGACGGCATCCTTCAATTTCTTCAAGACATACGAAGCATTGTGTCTCATCATATGTTCTTCAACGTCTATACCCGATTCTTCCGCCCTCTTAACCGTATATCCATCAACAATCCCACCAGCTATATCCGTTGGTCCATCTGTACCATCCGTACCTACGAAGGCTGCTACGATGTGTTCATCCTCATCAATCATCGATGAGAAGGAGAGGGCGCACTCTTGGTTCGGACCACCCTCACCAAACTCGCCGGCCATTGTCACTGTCGTCTCTCCGCCAGAGATAACGGCGCAAGGGGGTTCAAGTGGGCGTCTATTTCTAACTATCTCCTTAGCGATGCCTGCCAGAACAGTCCCTACCTCTTTACTTTCTCCCTCGATCACTGTTGAGAGGATCATTGAATTCAATTTGAGTTCTCTCGCCCTCTTATCGGCAGCTTCACACATTTTTTCGGCGTTGCCAATTATGAAGTTGTGCACTTTCATTCCTTGAAAGCCGCTTGGCTTCGGAGTCTCTAGACTCCTGTCCTCCAGGCCTCGCTCAAGGTGACTCCTGATAGAGAACGGGATCTTGTCATAAAGACCGTACTTCTTCAGGGCGTATATGGCATCTCGGAAGGTAGTCTCATCGGGTACTGTTGGTCCCCAAGGTAAACCGGCTACCTCATCCACTACTATTAGATTAATTAATTCTGCGGGGTGTATATACTTGGCCAGACGCCCGCCTTTTATTGACGAAATATGATTTCTAACAGCGTTTATCTCCTCGATTCTCGCCCCGCACTTCAAGAGCATATCGGTTATTCTTATCTTATCTTCCAATGCTATGTCCTCTACCGGTAATGGTAATAGAGCGGATGCCCCGCCAGTAACGCAGAAGAAAACTATGTCTCCCTTCCCAGCTTCTTTGGCCAATCTAACTATCGATTGAGCCGCCTCATAGCCAGCCTTATCCGGAATAGGATGTCCAGCCTCTAAAACCTTAATCCTCCGAAGTCTTCCGCCCTGACCTCTCTTCTCTACTATGATCCCATCCTTAATCTTATCCTTCAAAATCTCTTCCAAGGCTTCCGCTATGAAAAGCGATCCTTTTCCCGCGCCCAGAACATAGATGTTTCCAATTGTCGACAACGGATATTCCAAATCATCAACCTTTAATGTTTCTCCGTGCTCGATCTTCAAGATCCTTCTTATCGAATCTCTTGGATCCATAGCTTTCAAGGCGTGTTCGATAATATCGATGACCAAATTTCTTCCAATTTTGTTACCGTGGGAGGTTAAATCTTCTTTATTCTTAATTGTCATAAGCATATCGTTAGCTATGTAAGATTTAAGAAATATGTGGTTTCTCAACTAGGAGAACTTTACTATTGGAGATAAGACAGTGGCGTTTCAACTTTCTAGATAATTGAAAACTGTCCTTAGAACTATCTCAGTTCCATGAAGTAGGTCTTCAATGAGTTCATATTCATCCTTCACGTGAGCTTGATCTTTTGTTGCAAGGCCCATGCATATCGTGGGGATTTCGTGTAGGTTGGTGAGCATCGCCGAATCGATCCAATATTTGGCTATCGCGATTTTAGATGTGAATCCTGTCTCGTGAACTGATTTCTCCGCTATCTTCACTATGGGATGATCTAGATCGATGAGATATCCTTCATGAAAAGCATTCAAGTTCACCGTAAAATCTTTTTCAAGCGTTCTCTCAACAAAGTTCAAAATCCTTTCTTCCGATTCCTCCTTTTTTTCTTGCGGAAGGGCTCTATAATTTATCGTGAGTTTACAGAGATCCGGTATCATAGTTGGCCAGCCATCTGTATTCATCCTCGTTGCGTTCGCCATGGTTTCCTCATGAAAAGGCTCTTCCATGGTGGGAAGCCTTAGATTTTGAATGGCTTCTATGAGCTTCGCCGCTCTATAGATTGCATTTATGCCCTTTCGTGGTTCAGACGAGTGGTGGGCTTTACCGTAGACTTCAACCTCAAAATTGCCTAGACCCTTACATCCGATACCCACTTCGACAATTCTCCTTTGCGTGTCTATGAAGTGGTCTAGGCATAGGCCCACGTTGGCGTTGATCTTTCCGATCAATGCTTCTCTTCCCTCCTTCTTCACACTTTCCTCATTGCTTGTAAAAAGAAATAGAATTCTTCCTCTAGAGGGCTTATTTTCATTTAATATCCTCGCGATCTCTAGCATAGCTGCGATCCCAGCCTTGTCATCTGAGGCTCCCAATCCGTAGATCCTTCCATCGCTAACCTTTCCCGAGTATGGATCTACACTCCAATTTCCGATCGGTGGGACGGTATCGACGTGAGAGTTCAACAGTATCGTTTTGCCCGATCCTACCTCGGCTATCACGTTATGATACTCATCAATTCTTGGCCGATAGCCGAATCCTTTGAGAGTTTTTGAAATCTTAGCAGCTATTTCTTCTTCTTTACCGCTTGGGCTGGGGATCTTGATTAAATCGACAAGAGTGTTGATCAAGAAATCTTTATTGCAGAATTTTGTCTCCATGGATCAACATCCTTCCCATTAGATTGAGTAAGTGATATTTAAAATTGACAGCTTGATTATCGTGTCACAGGTGGTACGGAATTCG
>CAZQDW010000001.1:0-21566 GCA_964592315.1 uncultured Candidatus Bathyarchaeia archaeon | reverse complement strand
GGCTGGACAGGATTACTGAAGAGTGCGGGTTTCCGGAATTCGCCAGCTTCAATTCTGTCAGCTCTTGAGTGTATGTTCCGAAGAAATTCCAAATTGCACGACCAAACGCGACCGTTTAAATACTACTTATGTAACCAAACGAATATTAGGTTGAACGGTGAGATTTTTGAACAGTTGGCAGGCAATCATAGAAGCTTTGAGGGCTGAGAAGGTTAAGTTCGTCTTCGGATTGCCAACGTTCCATCTTGTGCCTCACATCAAAGATGACCCGGAGATCAAAGCAATCCAGGTTAGACATGAAACTTCGGGGGTCTTTATGGCTATGGCTTATGCCAGATTAACTGGTAGACCTGGTGTAGCCTATGGAACGCCTGGGCCAGGGGTTGCCAATATGACTCCTGGAATATTGGAAGCCTACTCGGCTTGCACTCCTCTGATCGCTCCATGTCCAAGTGCAAGTTTGGAAACCGACGGTATGGGCGCGTTTCAAGAAGTTGATCAAGTGTCGTTGTTCAAACCTATAACGAAATGGAGCGCTCGCGTTCCACGTGCAGATAGAATCCCTTGGTTTATACACCGAGCCTTCACACTCGCTATTAACGGTAAGCCGGGCCCTGTCTTTCTAGATATACCTTCAGATGTTGCTTTCTCTGAAGTTAGAAGCCCGAAATATGTCTCAGCCAAACGCATCCGCACACGAGGGGACCCTGCTTCAATTAGAGATGCCGCAGATCTAATCCTAAAAGCTGAACGACCAGTGTTAGTAGCTGGTGGAGGTGTTGTACTCTCTAGAGCTTTCAAAGAACTCAAAGATTTTGTGGAGCTATTAGGAATGCCATTTCTAACGACTCCTTCTGGCAGAGGCTCAATACCTGAGGACCACCCTTTAGCTCTTGGATTAGTTGGATTATACCGAACCAACGTTGGGAAGAAGATCTATCAAGAAGCTGATCTCTTAGTAAACGTCGGATCTCGATTTGAAGAACTCCAATCAGGAGGCTGGAAATATTTCCCAGAGAAAGCAAAATACATCCAAGTTGACATAGATCCTTTTGAGATAGACCGAAATTGGATACCCGATGTGGCGATCGTTGGCGATGCTAAGCTGGTTCTCGAAGATTTGATCCAGATCGTATGTGAAAAGGTGGTGAAGAAGAACTTAGAGGATATGCCTAGAATAAAAGAACTTGTAAAAGCGAAGAGAGAGTATGAAGCACTTATAGAATCTGAGTGCCTAACGGATGCGGTGCCCATCAAGACAAAACGAGTCGTTAGAGAACTAAACAAAGTATTTGGAAAGAATAGTATTCTCGTTAACGAAAATGGAATGTTAGACCTATGGTCGTATTACTGTCCATACTACAAGGTTCTGGATGTGGAAGGATGCATCCCCCCTGCCGAGCAAACCTGTATGGGTCTCGGAGTTATGGGCGCCATAGGAGCTAAACTTACGAGACCAGACAAGAGAGTGGTGTGCACTACAGGCGATGGAGCTTTCCAGATGTACAGTCAAGATGTACCTACCGCTGTACAATACAATGCGCCCGTAACATGGGTCATCTTAAACAACTTCAGTCTTGGGTGGGCCAAGTGGGGGCAATTAAAAGTTTTTGGACAAGCTACTTCAACTGACTTTGAAGTTCAACCTGATTTCGTTAAGTTTGCTGAAGCGAACCAATGTTACGGCGAGAAAATCGAAAAGCCGGATGAAATAAAGCCGTCTCTAGAGAGAGCTCTGAAAGCCAACGAGGAAGGTACACCTGCAATACTCGACTTCATCGTTGACCCTGAGGATTGCCATGAAAGCTTCAAAGAGTTTCATCGTGTCGTTTGGCATATACCCGTATAGCGTATGCGTTGAATTCTATACCTGAGATCAACCCTGTTACTCCTTCTTTGAGCTCTTCCTTGTTCGACCCTGCTCTATGGCGCTTATGACAATGTTAGAGTTCATATGAACTTGAAGAGGTCTCGCATCGGAGGCGTCAAGCCCGAAGCCTTCAGGTTCATGGCCCTAATACATGAGGCGATCAAAAGTTAATATACACGACGGAAAACTTTTGTGTTACCGAAGAATCCCATGCCTAGAATTAGACACGAAATTTGCCCAAGACATTGTGAAATTGAAGAAGGGCAAGTCGGTGTCTGCGGAGTTTGGCGGAATGTCGATGGCGTTATGATCGACCTTGCCCACGAATGGGTGGCTGTGCCTTTGATCGGTTTATCCAGTGGCTCCATTGAAGCGAATATTAATGAGGGCTTCGAGGGATATTGTCTAGAAATACACCTCGCAGGATGTAACCTACGCTGCGATTTCTGCAGTCAGAAGTTTCTTTCAAGAGCTAACATATCCGAGTTCGATGGGATACGATGGAAGCATATGAGTGCTGAAGAAGTTGTGCTAACTGCGGTTCAAGGAGGTGCTCAAACGATTATGATATCAGGTGGGGAACCGACTATCCATCCAGATTATGTTTCTGAAATAGGGAGAGAGGCGAGGCTATACGGTTTGAAAACTCGGGTTTTAACTAATGGTTTTATATCAGATTATGCCTTGGAAAAGTTCATCAGTAATATTGATTCTGTAGTCGTAGGCGTAAAAGGGAGTCTTAACCATAACGTCTACAGAAAAATGAATCCGGACATGGTACTAGATACGTTGAAGAAAATATATGACTCCAATGTGCACTTGGCGATAAGTAGTTTAGTAGATCCTTCATTCAACGATTCGATCGAAGATGCAGGTAAATTGGCGAAATGGATCGCTGAGAAGCTAAGTCCGAATATCCCGGTATTATTTTGTTTTAGAACAATGAGCAAGTCCAATTTATTCGAATTCGTCGGAGAAAAACAAGGAACGCCTTTTTGGCATGATAAAGAGGCTACGAGGAAATGGATAGTTGAGAGGTCTCTAAAAGCCAAAGAGTGTGGACTAAAGAATCTAATGTATTTCGACCCTATTGATGAGCTCTTTTTGAAAAAAGTCTAAATTTCTCCAAAAGGTCGATCATAACCTCTTCTTGCCGACATAAATTGCGAGAAAGTTACAAAAAATAGAGCTCTGGCGCTATTTACCATCAATAGCCGCTATTATTGAATAATCAATCTGATTTCTCAGTTCTTATTTAATGTGTAATCCATCCACCAGTCATGTTGATTGCTTGCCCCGTCATGTAATCTGCCTTTTCGGAACACAGGAACACCACAATTTCTGCAATTTCGTCTGGTCCTGCAAATCTGCCTAAGGGGATAGAAGCTAGGTAATCCTTTCTGATTTGTTCTAGACCTCTATTTGTGAGATTGGCTCTTGTTTGAACTAGACTTTTAAACATGTCAGTCTCCACTAGGCCCGGGCAAACCGCGTTCACATTGATACCGTATTTTGCCAAATCCATGGCGGCTGATTGAGTCAATCCTATGACTGCGAATTTCGAGGCGCAGTAGTGTGCAGAGTCGGCAATCCCAAGTTTTCCCGCCATGGAGGCAATATTGACTATCTTGCCTCCTTCCCCCTGCTTGATCATCTGTTTAGCCACCTCTCTGCTGCAGAGAAACACCCCTCTTACATTTACCGCAATCATCCTATCCCATTCTTCATCACTTATTTCCGTGAAGAAACGCACAGAGTGAATGCCAGCATTATTTACCAGTATGTCAACTCTCCCAAATGTCCTTATCGTTTCCCCCACCAATCTTTCAACATCTTTAGATTCACTAACATCCGCCTTCATCGGGAGGACTCTCCTTCCAAGTTTTTCTATTTCATCGGCGATTCTTCCAAACGACTCTTCATTTCTAGCGCATCCTACAATATCCGCCCCTTCTCTGGCCAATGTCAAAGCTATAGCTCTACCTATTCCTCTACTTGCTCCAGTTACAATGGCAATTTTATCTTGAAACCTCACTCTAATCCGCCGTTTTCTACGTCTTTGGGTCCTGGCCTTTCTTATATTTTTCTATCAAAGTCGCGACATAATCGATGTTGTGTAGACCACCGGAAATGGAACTCGAGTGATCGTTCTGCCAGGTATTGTTCTAGAGGAAATCTATTCGAAAACTGTTGTCCTGAGAAGAGTTGCCACATAACCAGTCGAGCAAGGCCGAATCAAGCAAAGTCCAACAAGGTTGATTGCCGACGCGGACGATGCCGCATCGGGGAAGTTCACGCGGTAAGGAGACTTGTTGTAATCAGCTTATGAGTTGTTCAGTCTTTCTGTCGAATATATGAATCTGTTCACTAGGGAAGTTAATCCACACTTGATCTCCTGTTCGGAACTTCAGCTCAGGAGAGATCTTGGCCTTTACCGTAGCTCCAGCGACCTGCAAAAATAGTATCATCACACCCCCTAGATTCTCTACGTAGCTACATTTTGTAGGTATCCATCCATCATGCTCCTTTCCATCTACCTCTATCATCTCAGGCCTTATTCCCATTATCCACTCACGATCTGCATTGTCTCCCTCTAACTTTAGGTCTCGACGTCTGTCAGTTACATCATAACTTACTTCACCAAGGTTCAGGAAGGCTCTTCCCTCTCTCTCCTCATAGGAGCAATTGATAAAATTCATTCCAGGATTGCCGATAAACCATCCTACGAATGTGTTCGCTGGTCTATCGTATATATTCAGAGGGGTGTCATACTGCAACAGTCTGCCCTTATCCATTACGCCGATCTTATCCGCCAGCGTTAAGGCTTCGCTTTGATCATGAGTCACGTACAATATGGTCTGATTGAGCTCGTGCTGCAATTCCTTTAGTTTTGCTCTATATTCCAGTCTTCTTTTCGGGTCCAACGCAGTTAGCGGCTCGTCAAAGAGATATATATCGGGTTGGGCGACTATTGCGCGTGTCATGGCAACCAGCTGTCTGCGATGCAAGTCGAGATTCTGCATCTTCGTGTTAAGGTCATTCTGTAGTTCAAATATTTCGGACGCCTTCACGATTTTCTCATGCAGTTGAGTTTTCTCGATCTTGACCTTCCGCGCCCTGAGTGGAAAGGCGATGTTATCGAAAACAGTCAACGTTGTGTAGACTACGGGAAATTGGAAGACCATGCTGACATTTCTCTTTTCCGGAGGTAGGCTCGTAACATCCTTGCCTCCAATTATGACCTTTCCCCTCTCAGGTGTTTCGAGTCCAGCTATTGTCCTCATCGTCGTTGTTTTTCCGCAACCTGATGGACCTAGCAAAGCGACTAATTCGTTATTCATTATATCGAGGGTTAGATCGTCTATGGCTGCAACTTTGCCAAACCTCTTAGTTATGTGATCGAGAATCACTCTAGCCATGATCATACACTCCTAAATGCCTTTGATCAGCCTGTCACCATCCTTGCTGAATAGATATATTTCATTCACGTCGAACGACAAGTTTATGCTCTGTCCTGTCCTCCCTGGACTGTAATTTGCGCTGTGAGGCGCGAACACTTTGATGAGTTCATTACCAGCCCTGACGTGGACAATTATGTCCGATCCTATCCTTTCTTCCAAGAATATCTTACCACTGATGTTGCCATTTTTCTCTTCTGAAATTACTAAGTGTTCGGGTCGTATCCCTACCTTGATTGTGCCTTGAATGCCGTTGAGTAGATCGTAAAATTTAGTTACGTCCGTAGCGAATCCTGCTGTTTCGAGATAGCACCCGCCGTTTTTTCGAGTTATATCACAGTCTACAATATTCATTGGAGGCGCTCCAAGATACATCCCGACTCTGGAGTTCACCGGTTTCCTATAAATATCGTCTACATCACCAGTCTGGTTTATCTCTCCGTTCAAGAGTACCGCAAGATGATCCGCCATTGAGAATGCGTCAATCGGATCCGGAGTTGCGTAGACGATTGTTTTATTCAAGACGCTGCATAATCTCTTGCATTCTGCTCGCATATCCTCTCTTATCTTAAAGTCTAAATTCACTAATGGTTCGTCCATCAGGTATGCGTCAGCCTTTCTTGCGAAAGCTCTCGCAATCGCGACCCTCTGCATTTCCCCCCCGCTTAACTGCCAAGTTTTACGATCCAGCAGTCCTGAAATCCTTAGAAGATCGGCTACCTCCTTGACTTTGTCGTCTATTTCCGTTTTTGGAAGCTTGGCCAGCTTTAGAGGATTGGCAATATTATCGTACACGTTCAGGTTCGGGTAAAGTGCAAGGTTCTGGAATATCATCGATACATTTCTCTTATTAGGTGGCAGATTGGTTACATCAGTGTCGTCGAAGAGTATTCTTCCTGCATCAATTGGTTCAAGCCCTGCGATGGCTCTTAAGAGTGTGGTTTTTCCAGCTCCTGGGGGACCTAAAATACACGTAAATTCGGATTCCTTGATCTCGAGGTTAACGTTTTTCAGCGCCTGTTTTTGACCGTATGACATTTTCACTGCTTCGATTCTTATGTTTGCCAATCTGCATCAGCTTCGTTTCGGTTATCGGCGAACGGAGCCGAAGGACATTACTCTCACAAGCCATTTTCTGAAGATTACCGCTAGGATAACTACAGGAAGCGTCATCATCAGCCCGGCTGCGGCCAGTTGAGTCCACAGCACCCCTGTGTACATTCTCATTTGACCTAGATAGGCAGGTGCGGTTTTTGAATTAACTGTTGTCAGTATAGTACTAACCAAAAAGTCATTCCAGGTCAGGGAAAATGCTATCAGACATGTTGCCATCGTTGAGGCTAACACCAGTGGGAATACGTGTCTGAAAAAGGCTCGAATTCGCGACGCTCCGTCCAGCATTGCGGCTTCTTCAATTTCCCTAGGAACGTCCTTAAAGTAGCCTCTAAGTAGCCAGATTATCAGCGGTAGATTGAATAGTTGATAGAACAAGACTAGGCCCCAGATAGTGTCCATTATGCCAAGCCATTGATAAAGCATGTAGAAGGGTATCAGAATTACAATGGGCGGAAACATTCTCATGGATAATATGAAGACCGCCATACCCTCTTGATACTTAAGTCTGAAGCGTGCTAAAGAGTAGGCCATCGGCAATCCAATGATCAATGAAATAACCACGGCGACAGTATTTACAATAATGCTATTGAGCATGTATTGTGGGAACTTGGAAGTGTACGAGAATAGCGCTTCATAATTTTCCATAGTTGGCTCAAAGAAAAATACCGGAGGTTTGGAGATCGCTTCGAGCACAGTCTTGAACGATGTCAAAATTGACCAGATTACCGGAAAGAAAGTGAACACAGAGTATAGCAGTACAACGAGTAGGGGAATAGCGGCTGTGAGAGAGGATGTAATCTTGTTGGGCATTTTTTCACCCTATTTCAGGTATATCAATATTCTCAAGGAAAGGTAGTAAACGATCCAGAACCAGATGATGGAGAGAGCTGAAGCGTACCCTATCGAGAATTGTTCAAAGGCGACTCTGAATATGTAATAGTTCAGCACCTGTGTTACGTCGCCTGGTCCACCACTAGTCAACGTATAGACGTAATCGAATATCCTTAACGTATCAACCAACCTGAATAGAAACGCGATCACGATCGCAGGTTTAATCAAACCTAGGAATACGTGTCTAAAGATGAACCATTGGCTCGCTCCATCTACACGTGCGTTCTCGACCTGTTCAATTGGCACTGCCTGAAAAGCTGCGTAAAGCACTAATATAACGAAAGGAGTCCACTGCCAAACGTCTACTAGTACAGCGCTCAACATCGCTGTACTTTCGCCCGCGGACCATTTTGATGTAGGAAGACCTACGTTTTCTAGGATCCAGTTGAAAAGTCCTAGTTCCGGATCCATCATAAGTCGAAACATGTTCGCCACGGATACGGGTGGCATGAACATTGGAATTATGATAGGAATAATATAATATTGGCCAAACCTCTTATACCTATAAAGCCAGTAGCTGATGAGTAGGCCAAGTCCCATCTCGATAGATACGCAAGCCACTGTATAGTAAGCCGATCTAGCTAATCCCCAATAGAAGTTAGCGTCCTGAACTAGTCTTATGTAATTACCAAACCAATTGAAGACTATAGTTCCTGTGCCCAAGTACCACCTCAACATACTGGTGCCGTATGTGAATGCGACTGGAAAAATTACAAGAACCAATAATAGTAGAAATGATGGCAAAAATAACCAATATCGTGAAGTCAAAATCTTCTTTACGTTCAATTACTTACCATCCTTTTTCGAAAGCAAAAAAAAGGGAATATCTGGTGGAGGTTTATTTCATCTTGCCCGATTCCTTGTGTATTGTAACCATTTCTTTCTGCCATGCTTTGCAAGCTTCTTCAGTAGTCATCCTGCCTGCTTTAATGTTCTCAACGGCGACGATGCCTGGTTGTAGGAACGATAAGGATTCAGCTGATGGTGCCCAAACTTCCATAGCGTTTTTCGCGCGATTTCCTTTTATTATTTCCCAGAAGTCCGGGTAGGGTAGTTGTGCCTGCACATCGGGGTCACTGAAAGTAGTTGCTCTCATCGGGAAATAGTTCCTTCCCAATATGAAGGCTTTCTTCTCTATCTCTGGACTCAAGAACCATTCCATGAAGAGCCATGCAGCCTTTTTGTTCTCCGATTTCGAGTTCATGCAAAGATTGAAGAGCCAAAGTTTCGACATCCTTTTCCCAGTATTTGGTCCCATTGGATTGTACTGCCATCCGCATTTGCCTATTACCTTGGATTTCTCAGGGTCCAGTATACCATAGGCGAAGATATCGTCGTCCCAATACATGGCACCTAGTCCACGTGCCATCGCGTCTGTGGTGGCTGGCCAATCGTATGTGGCGTATCCGGGGCCTGTGAGATCTCTACAGATCCTCGCGTAGACGTCCGTTGCCATTATCGTCTCCGGCGCGTCCATGTTAGGCTCCCAATTCCATTTATCGGTTCCATAGTTTCTGTACCATTTGTTCAGCATCGGCCAACCCCAGTGGCAGTGAACCGGTTCCATGTGCGAGTGGAATACATCGCTCCATTGGACGAGTGAAGCGGGATCCGGTTTTCCACGGTTCACGGACGCGGATATATCTTTGCCTCCAGGGCCGTCCCATGGCGTTGTCTCGAAGTTCTTCTTCAGCTCAAGCCCTGTTTGATAGTAGTCCTCCCATGTCCATTTGTCGGTCGGATAATCCATATTGTACTTGTCATAGACATCCTTTCTGTACCATAGTAGATGGCAGTTGGTCGATACGACCATACCATACAATTTCGCGTCCTTGTGAGACTGCGGATCATCCGGCGGCCCAGCATAGTATACCAGAGTATCAGGATCTATGTATCCCCAGCTATTGGTCGTTGCAAGCGGGAAGATATCGTCAAGCTTGAACCATTCTTTATCTGTCAATGTCTCGTCGTTCAGGTAATCTTCGAGTGGAGCGACCCAATTATATTGTACGTATTGTGGAAATAGAAATGCCCCCTGAACATAGACATCGTAGAATTTGCTTCCGGCAGCAAGATCTGCTTCTAATTTCGTGTAGTACTCAGCTTCACCGTAACCATCTACCGTGACCTTTATCCCTGTCAACTCTTCGAATTCAGCTATTACAGGTTTCCCAGTCTGCGGATCAATAACAGACAAAGCTGCGGTGATCGGACTTATCATAGATATTACGTTGAGTTTTTTCCCTGATTCCTGTTTCCAGTCTATGTTTGCATTCAATGCATCTGGTTTGTACGGCGCCGTTGTAGTTGGAGTAGGCACGACGGTCGGCGTCGGTGTTGGTGTTGGTGAAGGCGTTGTTGGAGGAGGCAGAGTCGCTTGATATATACCGTAACCAGCAGCAGCAACAACCGCAACGACGACAATTCCACCGACATACTTAACGTAGCTTCTCCTAGAAACTTTTTCTTCAGACATACATATTTTCCTCGCTTTTCTGAATAGACAGAAGTGGCTATTTAAGACTTGCTACATCTACATGGCGGCGGAGTTTACGTGAATTCACATATAATGAATTTCTAGAAGGTCTAGACATATCTGAACGTGTTGAAAAGTTTAAGCAGCAGTTATACAGAAGAAGTTTCGTCCGAAACGAAAAGGAATGATGATCGATCGCACAGATTATTTTTCTCTCTCCAATGCAGCAGGGTTCATGCAGAACCGAGGCATTTGTCCTGTTAAGAATCTCTTCAGATCCTCTGCCAACATCTCGCAAGATTTTTGCGGGATGTCGGTTGAAACTCCCGCAGCATGCGGAGTTAATATCAGGTTATCCAATTCCAAGAGAGGATTATCCAATTGAATAGGTTCTCTTTCCAGAACATCCAGCGCAGCTCCGGCAATCCTCTTTTGTTTCAATGCCTTGTAAAGTGCTTTTTCGTCTAATGCTATTCCTCTTGATGTGTTCACTAAATATGCATTATTCTTCATTATTGACAACTCTTTTTCTCCTATCAATATTTCAGATCCCAGGGGGAGCCTTGCATGTATTGTCACGATATCTGATTCCCTGAGAAGCTCATCAATGTGAACGGATTTAAAACCTGATTTTTCAATTATATCCTTCGATAAGAATGGATCATGAACAACGATGCGCATTCCGAAGGACTTGGCTCTGTTTGCAACCCGTCTTCCAACCTCGCCAAATCCTATGATCCCTAAAGTTGCAGTGCTCAACTCCCGGCCAGTGGGTTTCTCAAAAGTATCTTCTCTATGCGTTTTCCATCTTCCTTTCCTAACGAAATCCGCAGCATCTAATATTTTTCTTGTTAAGACCAAGATCAAGCCCATCGTATAGTCTGCCACAGCGTCCGCGTTCCTGCCAGGGGTATACAATACTGGAATTTTCTTTTGAGTGGCGTGATCGATATTTACGTTAACCGGACCGCCCCTTGAGCATCCTATCACTTTCAATTTCCTAGACGCGTCAATAACCTCTTTTGTTATTGGCGCAAAAGAGATTACTATCCCATCAACATCTCTAGATCGGGCGATGATATCGCCTGGATCACCCCAATACTCTTTCACATCGTTTAAAACCATAGCTGATGGTCTACTGGGATCGGCATCAAATTTCTCAAACTCTAAACTGTTCGTCACTCCTTCCAGTTTCTCCCTTATAGCTTTTTCAAATAGGTGCGCTGGGATAAAATCATCCCCGACTAACAGAAACTTCATTCACCGGCACCTCTGAGAAATGATCGCTATCGATTGGAAATGCGGCTTGGCTTCCATATTAGCATTTTTCTTTAATTATTTGAAGAACTTCATTGCTGGTCGATTCGACTAAATTTTCTAAATAAATAATCCTAAATAGAATTGACTTGTATACTTCAACGCCCGCGCGAAAATAGTTATCATCTATTTGCGCAATCAGTATCCCTCAACCTGATCGACCTTTCAAGAGTCGTAGCAGTGAAATCTGACGAGTCATTTTACATAATACAGTCGCTCAAGTATATTTGTCCTTCAAATATGGAATGATCTTTTCCTTAAGGATCTTCAAATTTTGTTCAAATATACCCTGCGACGGATTAATAACAAGATGAGTAGCGCCTGCGTTTATTCTATCTTCCAAGAAAGTGATAACCTCATCAACCGATCCAGTTGCACTCACTTTCTTAACTATCGAAGTAGGAACGGCTTCAGCTAGTTTCGATATTTCGTTTAGAAGATCTCTTGAAAGCGTCATTCTCTGGTAATTCGTTTCCATTCTCGTTGCTGGAAGCCTTACTCCTTCAGCCTTGAGTAAACCACGGCTAGAGGTAGCAATATAAGCCTTTAGAGTATTGATGCTTTTTGCAATCACTCCAGGATCAGATGTCACTACAACGAATACTAGAGATGCCGCCTCTATAGATTCAGGATCTCTCTTCGCTCTTCTAGCTATTCTGTGAATCATACTTAGTTTCTCTTTGTAAATGGCTGATGTAGTTCCGATCGGAAACCATCCATCCCCAACTCTCCCTATCAGATCCAACATCATTTTCGAACCGAATGCGCCAATACATATTGAGGGATATGGCTTCTGTACTACCTTCTGGTCGATCCATGCGTTGCTAAGCGAGTAGTAATTTCCTTCAAATGAAACAGGGTTTTCTACGCCAGATCTCCATAGTAACCTCATAACCTGAATGTATTCCTCAAGTTTTCTTACTCGAACTGACGGCTCGTCCCATTCTATGCCATAAGGCACAGTATTCATTACTTCACCTGCTCCGATCCCTAGAGTTATCCGGCCGTCACTTAGTTCGTCTAGTGTCGCTACCATCTGGGCCAGTTTAGCAGGATGTATCTTCTGGAAGTCGGTGACCGCGGTGTACAGATGCACCTTCTCTGTTTTTGCAGCTATATATGAAAGCGTTGTCCAAGGGTCAGCGATCGTGCCGTCAATGTCGCATAGGTGATCTGGGATCCAAACCGAGTCAAACCCGTCTTTTTCGGCTCTGACTGCGGCGGTAGCACATTCTGTAGCGGTTTGAATCGGCGGCTCGCTCCCGACCACTAACCCTATTCTCAGTTTCTTTCCATACATTTGAGCCACTGCCAGAAATTGCCTTTTGATTCGTCAGGCGCTCTTCACACAATTCTAAGAGGCGTAAATTTAAGCGTTCCTTTCCATCCCTCTGCAACACCACAAATGCGTGTTCAACAGAATCAGAACTCTTATTAACAATCCTTAGCAGTTTACAACAAGTATGGGGGTGCGAGAAATTAGTGTAAACGCAACTGAGAGGAAAGTCTTGGATTATATTGAAATTCATAGGGATGAAATTGTAGATTTCGTCAGAGGATTGATAAAATATAAGACGTACAATCCGCAAAATCCTGGAGATCCAGTTTATGAGACGAAGGAGTGTCAAGAGTTTATCGATAGGAAACTGCGGGAAATGGGGTTGGAGACGGAGTTATACGAGCCGGATATGGAGGCGATAGATAAGAAGTATAAGGGAACGCCAAACTATATCCCGAATCGTATCTTTTGTCTAAAGGACAGGCCTCAGCTCTGGAGTAGATTAAAAGGCTCCGGTGGCGGGAAGTCGATGATTTTGGTTGGGCATATAGATACTGTGCCTGCTGAGCCGATTGAAGCGTGGAAGCACGATCCCTTCGAAGCCGAGGTTGAAGATGGCAGAGTCTACGGTCGTGGTGCAGCAGATATGAAAGGCGGTGTGGCGGCGATGATTAAAGCTCTCGAATTCGTTGAGAGAGCGGGACTCAGATTGAAAGGCGATGTGCAGGTCTGGAGCGTAAATGAGGAGGAAGTAGGAAGTATGGGCTCATTCGTTCTGGTTGATAAATTTCTAGTTGAAAAGGGATATGAAGCGGATGGAGTCATGGTTCCAGAATGCACGGGCATGGAAATAGTCACGGCACTAAGAGGGATCATTTTCGGCAAGATGACCGTGAAAGGAGTGTCCGGACATGCGGAAGGGACTAAACATCCTCACTGGTCCCAAGGCGGAGCTGTAAGCGCGATACATAAAGCGTTTAAGATATTCTCCGCTATTAGCGAATTGAATAATGAGTGGTATGTTCATCCCCGGAAACAGCATCCTCTCTATCAATGCTGGCGGACCGTCCCACCAGCATGCTGGGTCACAATGATAAGCGGAGGATCAGCTCCGAACACGTTTGCAGGCGACTGCACGATGACTTATGACATCCAATACAATCCCAATGAGAAGGGCGAAGATGTGATAAGAGAATTTGAAGAGTATATACTGAAAATATGTGAGACTGATTCTTGGCTGAAGCATAGCCCACCTAAATTTGAGTGGGGCATTAGCGTGATACCCTATGAAACTTCAACTGATGATCCAATAGTTAAGAACCTCATCGATGCCACCAAAGTAGTCGGTCACGAACCCACTGTCGTTGGCGCTCCGTGGTATTGCGATGCTGGCCCTATCGTTTTGCGAACGAAGGTCCCCGCCGTAGTCTTTGGACCTGGATATGCGGAGTTCGCCCACAAACCAGATGAACGCGTCTCAATTGAGCAAATGGTAGAATGTTGCAAAGCCTATGCGCTAGCTTTGTTGAGGTGGTGCGGAACCTCCTAGAGATTTCGAATCTCACCTTCACATCGCTCACCCTTTCCTCGGTGGAATTTTCAAAGCCTCATTCATTTGTATTACACCTTAAAGTAGCTTGATCTTATTTTTTTCTTGATTAACAATTCGTCTACTACCACACTCTTCAGCAGTACACCAATCGATCATCATAGAGGGTCGTGTTAACCCTTGAACTCTCCGATCGATCTTTCATAAGCTTTAAATTTACAGCGACTCGGTTATCACAAACGGTGGCTTTGATGGCTGATAAAGTCGGAACGGCGGTTATCGGTTTAGGTACGATAGGCGTGGTGCATGCTGATTGGTGTTCGCAGATTCCTGAGTCAAAGTTCGTAGCCGTATGCGATGTTAGAGAAACTGTACTAAAGGAGTTCGAAGCAAAATATAGGGTAAAAGGCTACACAGATTATGAAGATCTTCTAGAGAACAAAGAGGTTGAAGCAGTAATCATCGCCATTCCCCATTACCTACATTCTAAGGTGGCTATTGAGGCAGCTAAAGCGGGAAAACATGTGGCGGTTGAGAAACCGTTATGCAAAACGCTCAAAGAAGGTGATGAGATGCTAAACGCGGTCAAGAAAGCTGGTGTTCACGATTTATACATGGAGAA
Source organism: uncultured Candidatus Bathyarchaeia archaeon (assembly GCA_964592315.1). GTDB lineage: Archaea > Thermoproteota > Bathyarchaeia > Bathyarchaeales > WAQA01 > CAZQDW01. The sequence goes on along the minus strand of CAZQDW010000001.1, from coordinate 6,988 downwards.
TTTATGCTTTGCCCCATCTTTCAAACTAGCGAAGGATATTGTGAACAAAGGGGGACTCGGCGACGTATATTTATGTAAAGCCCGCGAATCAGGCGATATCGGATTCGGATCGCCAGAAGAAAGAGCGATGATAGATGGAAAGAGGGTTGACTCTTGGTATTTCGACTACGAGAAAACTGGTGGCGGTATGTTGATAAGCGCCGGTTGCCACGCGGTGCAATATGTAAGATACATCTATGATAATGCACAGCCGCGGCGGGTATACGCTGAGATTATCGATCGAGTGGGAATGCCGAAACCGAAGGGGATAGAAGATGCAGCGCTGGTAACTATGAGATTCAAAGGCGACAAGGTGGGCGAGGTTGAAACAAGCTTCTATGCAACTGGCGGATTTGACGATAAGGCAGAGATCTATGGTAACAATGGGACGATATTCCTAGATCTATATAAACGCAACCCTATAATAGTTCACAGCCACACCGGATACGACATGCTTGGCCAATCGATTTTCTTTTCAGCGTTGGGAGCAGATAAAGGATGGTCCTTCCCAATTCCGGAAGAGAGGTTCTCCCTCGGATACTATAATGAACTGAGGCACTTCTTACAGTCAATCCTACAAGACAAGCGCCCTATAGTGAACTTTGATGATGGAAAAGGAACTCTTGAGATAGTTCTCGCAGCCTACAAATCCCACCAGACTGGGCAAGCAGTCTCGCTGCCTCTTACCTAAATACCTTTCTTGCTCGACTGATCAACCCCCACTTTTCTACAACTCCAGGATACTGATAATGAAAAAGTCTTCAATGATCGATGTAGGTAAAATAGCTCAGCAATATCTGGTTTTTAGCTTTGTGAATAAAGAAGCGTCTATTTTATGCAGACTTATCTTAAGTATGATGGCGTGAAGCCTGGCTTCTGAAAAGAATATTCGAAATCTATGTAACTATCATATTTTCCTTGAATTATTGCTGATACATCCTCGGCAAGAACCAATTCCTCGTCTGTAGGTATCACGAATATTTTTATTCGTGAATCATCAGAACTTACTTCAGCTTCACCGTTTCTTTTCAATGCCTTAAGATTTTTCTTTTCGTCCATATTCAATCCTATAAATTCTAGTCCTTCGCAGATTTTTGATCTATATTGAGGCGAATTTTCACCTACGCCAGCTGTAAATACGATAGCATCTACTCTACCCAAAGCCGTCAGATAAGCGCCTATGTATTTTTTAAGTCTATAACATTCGATCTCCATCGCCAGTTTCGCCCTCTCATCTCCACGTTCAGCCGCTTTGATAATATCTCTTCTATCCGTGTATTTTCCAGTAATTCCTAAGAGGCCACTCTCCTTATTTAGGATCCTATCCATATCTTCAGGTGTTAGATCTTCTTTCTGCATTACAAATAGTGGAATCGCAGGATCAATATCGCCGCAACGAGTTCCCATAACCGCACCTTCTAAAGGTGTAAAACCCATACTATGATCGAAAGCTTCACCTTTCCTAATAGCGGTTATACTAACTCCATTTCCTATGTGAAGGGTAACCAAATTTACATCCTTAGGTTTTTTTCCTAAGAGTGCTGAAGCCCTTCTTGAAACATAGAGATGTGAACTGCCGTGGAATCCATATCTCCTAATACCATAGTTTTCGTACCATTTGTAAGGTAGAGCATACGTATGGATGTGTTTTGGAATCGTCGCTAAGAATGCCGTATCGAATATTGCGATATGAGGAATGTTAGGCATCAATCTTAGAGCGCCTTTTATCCCCAGCAAGTTTGGCGGGTTATGGAGCGGGGCTAATACAGCGCATTTCTCTATCATTCTAATTACATCTTCATCAATGAGAGTGGATTTTCTAAAAGTTTCCCCGCCATGAACTACTCTATGTCCTACAGCATCAATTTCTGAAAGGTCTCTTACCACGCCATATTCAGGCCCTGTAAGAAACTCCAACATGAATTCGAGTGCAAGATCGTGTGTCGGACATTCTCGATAATGAACAACTTCTTTTTTTCGCAAGATTTCGTGCCGGATGAAAGAGCCTCCTACTGTGACCTTTTCAACTATACCATTGCAAAGTTTTCTTTGTTCCGGCATATCCCAGATCGAATATTTAATAGATGAACTTCCACAGTTCAATGTTAGGATTCTCAAATTCATGTGTTCCTCTATGACCAGGTTAAAATAAGTGGATAAAAGAAAAATAAAAAGAAGTAGGTCGGTGATGAACACTCTATCTAGTTGTGAAAGGTATCTAAGCCATTTCCTCTGCAGCCTTTATTAACTTCTCCTCGCTTGGTAAAACGTATCTTTCAAGTTCTGGGCTAAAGGGTATTGGCGTGTTAGGTCCTGTTACACGTTTAATTGGAGCGTCAAGGAGGTCGAAGCCTTCCTCAGCCATCATGGAGGCTATCTCTGCGGAGTAACCGCTTCTCCTATAGGATTCATCAAGGATGATCAGTTTACCTGTTTTCTTTAACGAATTGAAAACTGCTTCCTTATCAAATGGTACTAGTGTTCTAGGATCGATTACTTCAATATTTATTCTCTTTTCCGCCAATTTCTTTGAAGCTTCAAGAGCTACATGTACCATATAGCCGATCGCCACAACCGTGATGTCATTCCCCGGTTTTTTTACCTCAGCCTCACCGAAGTCGATCGAATACTGTCCTTCAGGAACTTGGCCCTTCATACCAAACATCAGTTTGTGACTGAATAGTATTACCGGGTTCTCATCTCTTAATGCGGATGTTAACAAGCCTTTTCCATCTCTAGGAGTTGATGGTACGGCGACTTTAATACCTGGGCAATGAGCGAATAAAGTGTAAAGACTCTGCGAATGGTGTGAAGCAGCAGAGACGCCTCCCCCATAATTAGTTATTATTACGAGGGGTATCTTGACCTGTCCTCCTGTCATGTATCTTAACTTCGCAGCTTGGTTGAAGATCTGGTCCCAGCATACGCCCATGAAATCGTTGAACATCAATTCGACTACAGGTCTCAACCCCATAATCGCTGCCCCGGTAGCAGCGCCCATGAAAGCTGCCTCTGAGATGGGTGTATCCCTAACCCTATTAGGACCGAACTCTTTGAACAAGGAATAGGATACCGCGAAGGCCCCACCCCACTTTCTTATATCCTCACCCATTATGAAGATGGATTCATTCTTCTGCATCTCGGCCCTCAAAGCTTCATTTAAAGCTTGCACGTAGGTTAACTCTCTTGTACGCTCCATCTTATTCACCCTTTAATGTTCCACTATACACGTCTTCTAAGGCCTCTTCAGGCCTTGGAGGGGGACTTCTCTCAGCGAATTCGACGGCTTCATCTATTTCCCTCTTCGCCTCTTCATCTATATGATCCGCTTCCTTATCCGTTAAGATACCATCCTTAAGTAGTCTATTCCTAAACCTCTTAATGGGGCATTTCTTCTTCCACTCTTCAATCTCCTCTTTGGACCTATAGGCCGCATACAAGATCTCTTCTCCCTCGAAGTGCCCCCTCCATCTATAAGTATTACATTCAATTAACGAGGGGCCTTCTCCGCCTCTAGCTCTTTTCACGGCCTTTGTCATAGTCTCATATACTTCTACCACATCGTTTCCATCTATAGACCAGCTTGGAATATTGTATGAAACAGCTCGTTTAGCAACATTTTCTGATGAAATGGCTTCCTTCGTAGTTACAGTTTCAGCATAGTAGTTATTTTCACAAACGTATATGACAGGAAGTTTCCAGACAGATGCTAAATTTAATGATTCATGAAACGTCCCCTGATTAGACGCTCCGTCTCCGAAATAACATACAGCGACCTGATCTGTGCCTTTTATCTGGAAAGCTAAAGCTGCTCCTGTACCAAGAGGAATTCCCGCTCCAACTATCGCCGTGGCGCCTATCATGCCGATGTCAAGAGCGGCAACATGCATTGAACCCCCTTTTCCTTTACAATATCCTGTAGACTTGGCGAATAACTCCGCCATCATTAACTTCGGATCAGCGCCTTTAGCGATGCAATGTCCATGGCCTCTATGGGTACTAACCACATAGTCGTCCTTTCTAAGAGCTGAACAGGTGCCTACCGCAACGGCTTCTTCACCAATATAGAGATGTACAAAACCCGGAATCTTTCCATTTGCGAATAATTCTTCCACTCGAGTCTCAAAGTGACGGATCAAATACATGTTCTTCAAAGTTTCTTTTGATAGTTTTTTGGATAACTCAATCATTTTTTCCACAGTAAATTATGATGGTTCCGAAGTGTTTCTATATATAACTTTTGATGTATACATTAATTGGATGAAGCAAATCGCGTATTAGCTCCGTTTTGCTAATTCAACTTGTTTTATCTATTTGAAAGACTTTTTTATTTGTCGAGATAGAATATTTCAAGGGAACTATAGATGCAACTGCTGAAGATAGATGAGGAAATAAAGAAAAGGTTGAATATTCCCGAGGTAAAGCAGATTGGATTGGTAGTTAGGGACGTAGAGAAGGCTATAAAATACTATTCTCAAATATTCGGCATCGGCCCATTCAAAACTTTCATCCCAGAGTTCTTCAATAAGACATATTACGGAAAACCAGCTGATTTCACCATGAAACTTTCATTTACAAATTGGGGCCCAATCGAGTTTGAACTTATACAACCTTTGGAAGGTAAGAGTATCTACACGAACTTTTTAGAAAATGGCAGAGAGGGGATTCACCATTTAGGCTTTGAAGTCGAAGATCTTGATGCCTCTATCGAAGCATACAAAGAAATTGATATTGAGGTTTTACAAGGCGGTCGAGTCAAAGGCGGTGGACATGCTTATCTCGATACCGAAAGTATTGTAGGCTTTATAGTCGAGATTATTCATACTCCACCAGGATGGCCGCTATAAGAAATGAATGGTTGGAGCCTAATCAAGCATTTGCTAAATTACTTTACTCGACCATACTTAAGAGTAGATCAAAATTCTTGATTTAAAAATCGAGGTGGACGTGTATCAAGATGGCAAAGAAAATAATAATGCCGAAACTCGGTTTGACTATGAAAGAAGGAAAAATAGTTGAATGGTTAAAAGATGAAGGGGATAGAGTCCAGGAGGGTGAGCCTCTATTTGTCATAGAAACGGAAAAGGTTCAGGCTACGATTGAATCCCGAGATTCTGGGACATTAAGGAAGATAGTGGCACCCGTAGGAACTAGCGTTCCGATTGCTGAAGTGGTAGGATACTTTGCGGAAGAGGGAGAAGAGCTCCCTGAAATACCATTAGGGAAAGAAGAAGTACCGATTGTATTAGAGAAGCCTACTGAAACTAGAGAGGTTTCAAAGCCGACTAAAAAGAAGATCTTGATCTCTCCGCTGGCTCGCAGTACCGCTGAAAAACATCGAATCGATCCATCTCTAATAAAAGGTACCGGTCCAGGAGGCAGAATCACCAGAGATGACGTCTTAAGGGCCATTGACGAAGGAGCTGCGCTCAAGGCTGAAACCGTTCTAGAAGAGGAATCGCAGATAATAGGGATGAATATAATGCGGAGGAAGACGGCAGAAAGGCTTTCTCAAATTCACAAAGAGGCCCCCCATGTAACCGTTACAGATCCGGTAGATATGATAAAAGCAATTAAACTACTGGAAGATATGGAAAAGAAAGGGGTAAAAATCTCTTTTACGGCCGTCTTCGTCAAAGCCGTCGCAGCGGCTTTGAAAGACTATCCTATCGTAAATTCAAGGCTTGAAGGATATCAAATAAGAATACTGAAACATAAGAACATCGGGGTAGCTGTAGCCTTGGAAGATGGATTGATAGTTCCCGTCATAAGGGATGCTGATAAAAAATCTCTGGAGGAGATATCACTAAAAATTAGGGAGGTAGCGGAGAAGGCGAGATCAAATAAACTATCCTTGGACGAAATTTCGGGTGGCACGTTCACAGTAAGTAATATCGGAACCTTCGGATCAGACGTTTTCACTCCTATTATGAACCCCCCGGAGTGTGCGATATTGGGAATAGGAAAAATTGTCAAGAGGGCATGGGTAGTAGAAGATAGGATTGAGATCAGACCGATCGCAACTTTAAGTTTAACATTCGACCATAGAATAATAGACGGCGCAGTCGCCGCTAGCTTTCTAGAGAGGATAAGGGAGATCATAGAAAACCCACAGATTGGCTAAGATTTTATTCGTCCTTGGTAAGTGGTTATTTCCTAAAAAAGAATTAGTTTTACCCTCCTTGTTATCTTTTCTATCTTTCTATGTGGAGTTCCACCCGTCGCGCCTCGTTCTTCAAAACTCACACATGAAACATTGCAACTGCACTCAATCGGATATTGATGGATCATAAGTGTAGTGTCTTCCAAACCAGAGAGAGTTCTAGACGGCAAAGAAATGAAATGACCCAAAAAGCGAAGAAAGATACGAATACGAAACAGGGCAGCTTTGTATCGTGCGAATACCTTGCCTCGAACTAAACAGGATATTTGTCGTAGCATTGTGAGGTTGAAGAAAGGCGAGTCGGCATCTGCGGAGGCCTATTAAGCCGAAGACGCATGTTCGAAACTGTACAAGGCGAAAACTCTGCCCTCTGCGCCAATGATGCAGAGCATCCGCAACTTGCAGGCATATCCATTCCGCGAAAGCGTGACCATGTGGTGTGGAAGATATAAATAAAGACTACTTGCTAACGTATCTGCAGCGATGGAGGGAAGATACATATGGCAATTCTGGAAGAGCCCATCAAAGAAGTTCTAAATGTAAAGAACTATATCGCCGGGGAATGGGTTGAATCTGAAGGCGAGCTTGTAGACGTCATAAATCCAGCAACGCAGAAACTTCTGGCAAAGTTTCCCATGTCAACCAAAGATGACATAAAAGCGGCCATTGAGGCGGCTAAGGAAGCTTTCCCCGCTTGGAGGGCAACTCCACCTCTCGCACGTGTGAGGCTCCTCTTCAGGATGAAAGAGATCATGGAAGAACGCTTCGAAGAGCTGAGCAGAATTC